>NZ_JBHXRX010000153.1:0-1010 GCF_042714995.1 Streptomyces sp. NPDC058665 | reverse complement strand
ACCCTAGAAAGGACGAACGACCATGTCCGACAACCGAGTTCACGGTCTAGGCGAACCACGCGGCCCGTCCTTCGTCCCCGGGCGCCCGCCGTTCCCGCGGCAGGCCGGGGCCCAACTCCCGTACGCGGACGGGCCCGCGCCGTACGCCACCCCGGCCGGCATCCCGCGAACCCCCGCCCGCCCACGCCCCGTACTCGCCGCCGTCCTCGCCGCGCTCCTCACCGGAACCGCCGCCGGGGCCGTCGCGGGTTACGCGAGCGGGTCGTCCGGAGCCGACGACGCCCCGCCGCCCGCCGCCGAAGCCGCGGGCGGTGCGCCGGCGGGGCTCGAAGGCGTCGCAGCCCGCGTCCTGCCCAGCGTCGTATCGGTCGGCGCGGGCGGCTCGGGCGGGTCCGGCTTCGTACTGGACACGCAGGGCCGCATTCTCACCAACGCCCATGTGGTCGCGGGCAGTTCGGAGGTCTCCGTGGTCCTCGACAACGGCCGCAGACTGTCCGCCGACGTACTCGGCAGGGATCCCGCGCACGACATCGCCGTCCTCCAGACGGAAACGACCGGCGGTCTGCGGCCCGCCCAGGTCGCCACCGGCATTGGACCGGCCGTAGGCGACGCCGTCCTCGCCATCGGCTCCCCGCTCGGGCTTTCGGGCACCGTCACCGCCGGGATCGTCAGCGCGCTCGACCGGGAGGTCAGCCTCGGCAGCGGAGGCGGCGGCCGGACGGCCCTCCAGACCGACGCCTCGATCAACCCCGGCAACTCCGGCGGCCCGCTCGTGGACGACCGGGGCCGGGTGATCGGCATCAACACCGCCATCGCGACGCTCGACCGCGGCGGCGGGGGCGGCTCCATCGGCATCGGCTTCGCGATCCCCGTGGACGAGGCGCTCCGGGCGGCGGAGTCCATCATCGACGGTGACTAGGGTCTGTCGTTTGGATCAGGCCGGGCAGCGCTCAGCGGCACTCCCGGCCGCCGCCGTACGGAGGTTAGGTTCGCATCATGAGAATCCTCGC
>NZ_JBHXRX010000152.1:0-1054 GCF_042714995.1 Streptomyces sp. NPDC058665 | reverse complement strand
CTAGGTGTATTGATCACGAGCGTTGTTGACACTGGTCGGGCTTGATCATGGCGAAGACCTCCGGTGTGGTGGAGCTGTCTAGGACTGCACCACTCGGAGGTCTTCGTGTCCCACCGTAATGCCCGGCTGACTGTTCTCGGGAGGCGGCTGCTGGTCGAGCGTGTGCTTTCCGGTCGCCCGGTTGCTCATGTGGCGGCCGAGATGGGTGTCTCGCGGGCCACGGCTCACAAGTGGGTACGGCGGTGGCGGGAGGAGGGCGACGCCGGACTGCACGACCGGTCCAGCCGCCCGCACAGGACGCCGCACCGCACGCGGGCCGTCGTCGAGGCCCGCGTCTGTCGACTGCGCACCGACCGCAAGCTGGGGCCCGCACGGATCGGCCCGGTCCTGGGCCTGCCCGCCTCGACCGTCCACCGGATCCTGACCCGTCACGGCCTGAACCGCCTGGCATGGCTCGACCGCCCGACCGGGACCGTGATCCGGCGCTACGAACGCGAGCGGCCCGGCGAACTCATCCACGTGGACGTGAAGAAGCTCGGCCGCATCCCCGACGGCGGCGGCCACAGGACCCTGGGCCGCGACGCCGGCCGCCCCATCCGCGGCATGGGATTCGACTACGTCCACTCCGCCGTCGACGACCACTCCCGCCTCGCCTACAGCGAGATCCACCCGGACGAGAAGGTCACGACCTGCGCCGGCTTCCTCACCCGCGCGGCCGCCTTCTTCCACGCCCACGGCATCACCCGCATCGAACGCGTCCTCACCGACAACGCCTGGTCCTACCGCAAGGGCCTGGCCTGGAAAGCCACCCTGGCCGAGCTGGGAGCGACAGGAAAACTGACCCGCCCCTACCGGCCCCAGACCAACGGCAAGGTCGAACGCTTCAACCGCACCCTGCTCGACGAATGGGCCTACCTGCAGCCCTACACCACCAACGAGCAGCGAACCGCAGCCCTCGACACCTTCCTGCACACCTACAACTACCATCGCGGCCACACCGCACTCGGAGGCAAGCCACCCATCACCCGCGTCAACAACCCTGCGAGTCAATACA
>NZ_JBHXRX010000151.1:0-1205 GCF_042714995.1 Streptomyces sp. NPDC058665 | reverse complement strand
CCTCTGGCCCACCGGACAGCGCCTTTCGAAGTAACCGCTGATGAGCGCCCTCCAAGACGAGGTACGGTCAAATGCTCACGAACCGCCCTCTAAGAGGGCCGGCTGGCGTACAGCACACCGGCGATCACGGCCAGGCCGACGATTGTCTGCAGCACCGTCATGCTTTCACCGAGGATGATCCAGGATGCCGCTACGCCGAAGGCCGGCATCATCATGGAATACGGAGCCACCTGCGAGGCGGGATTGCGGGCCAGCAGAGCATTCCACAGGCCGTAGGCGACCAGACCGGCGAAGATCACGATGTACAGCAGGGCGAACGCCGGAACCCATGCCGACCAGTTGGTGAGCGTCGTGAACGTACGCGCGATCCGTCCGGGCCCCTCGAACAACAGCGACAGCAAGAACATGGGGATCGGCGGGAACAGCGACATCCACATCGTCAGGTGCAGCGGCTTCGGCGCCTGGGCCTGGGCCTGGAAGGCAATGATCGCCGCCAGCCCGAGCACCGCCACCCCGATCCCGATCACCTGCCGCCTGCTGATCTTCTCCCGCAGGAAGACCCCGGCCAGCAGCATGGTGAACGGCGCAGACGACTGCAGCAGCAGTCCCGCCAGGCCGGACGGCATTCCCGCCGCCGTGCCGACGTACACGAACCCGAATTGCAGCACCCCGATGCCGAGACCGTCGCCGCACAACCAAGGCAGCTGCACCTGAGGCCCTGGCACGAACAGCAGCACCGGAATGGCGAGCAGCGTCCAACGCAGCGGAGTCCCGCTGGTCGAACGCTCCGGCCGAGGTGTCCGGCTGACGGACGCCGGCTTGGTGCTGGCTCAGGCCGGATCGCAAGTGGCAGTTGCGGTCGCCGAGGCTGAGGCCACATGGCAGAGGTACCGACGAACCGCGGTCGGCACCGTCCGGCTCGCTTTGTTCCACTCCGCGCGAGAGATGCTCATCCCCGGACTACTGCGATGGCTGGCCGACTACCCGGATATCGAGCTGATCACCGACGAACGCGACGTCGGCGAGACCGAGTTCGAGCCACTGACCGCCGACTTCGACATCGTGATCGCGCACTGCGCCGACGACGGCGTCGAGCCGCAGCGAAGTCGGCTAGGTCCTGTCCGGTGGATCTTCGCGGATAAGGCCGGGGCGTCTGGTGCGGTGCATCGCAAGGCGCCGAAGTGCCCGCAGGGTGGTTTCCTGTG
>NZ_JBHXRX010000150.1:0-1266 GCF_042714995.1 Streptomyces sp. NPDC058665 | reverse complement strand
TCATTGTTACCGCCATCTAACGCTGTGCGGCTCCCATGGAGGTCTTGACCAGGGTTGAACTACGCCCTACGTTATCGGCGATTAACATTCGACGGAAGGGTCGTCATGGACTTCATCCTCATGTCCGAGGGAGACACCCCGGTCGGGCTCACGCATGAGCACCGCTACCGGGAGCTGATCGACGAGGTGCTCCTGGCGGAGCGGGTGGGCTTCGACGCCTTCGGCAGCTCCGAGCAGCACGTCGCCCTGGGCACCGCATCGGTCTCGGCTCCGGAAGTGCTCTACCCCTACCTCATGGCCCTCACAAGCCGGATCCGCTTCATCCACCTCGTGACACTGCTGCCGACCCGGATGAACCACGCCCTGCGCGTCGCCGAACGCGTCGCCACCGAGGACATCCTGTCCAACGGCCGCGTCGAACTGGGCACCGGCCGCGGCAACACCACACTCGCACTGCGCGCATTCGAGGTCGACCCCTCAGAAAACAAAGCCCAGTGGCGCGAAGGCATCGAACTCATCCGCCACGCCTTCCTCAACGACGTCTTCTCCTACGTCGGCGACCACTACAAGATCCCACCCCGCAGCCTCGTCCCCAAACCCCTACAAAACCCCCACCCGCCCATCTCAGCCGCCGCCGGCAGCCCCAGCTCCGTCGAAACCGCAGCCACCATGGGCATCGGCGCCATCATGGGCGGCCTCTACCTCGGCCACGACCTCGTCGAAAACATGGTCAAGCTCTACGACAAAACCCTCGCCACCACACACCACCCCCACCCCACCACACCACGCAAAATGGTCGCCATCGCCGGCGGAATGCACTGCGCCCACACCACAACACAAGCCCGCACCGAAGCAAAACCCCTCCTCGACATGGCCAAACTCTCCACCGACGCCTACGAACGCCTCTCCAAACTCTCAAACGACTACGCCTACATGGGCGCCGTCAAAAACATCAACCTCAACGACGAGGAGTACATGCTCGAACACTCCCAAGGCTTCATCGTCGGCGACCCCGACCACTGCATCCAACACATCCAGCGCTACGCCGACATGGGCATCGACGCACTCGTCCTGCGAGTCGACAGCCTCCCCCACCACCAACTCATGCACTCCATCGAACTCTTCGGAAAATACGTCATCCCCCACTTCAAAAACCCCCGCAACATAGTCCGCCCACCCAACGACATCCTCACCGACATCCGCACCGCACGCCCCGCCCACCAACAAGCACTCCACCAACACCACACCAAGGAGACCCCACGATGA
>NZ_JBHXRX010000149.1:0-1306 GCF_042714995.1 Streptomyces sp. NPDC058665 | reverse complement strand
AGAGTGCGGTACGCGAGGTAATGCCCGTTTCAGGCTGGGGGTTGGGTGAGGAGTTCTGGTCGGTGGGGTGGGTCGGTGGTCAGGTGCGGGGCTGAGTGAACAGGCCGGGTTCGGGTTCGGCGAGGATGCCTCGTGTGACCAGGCGTTTCAGCTTGGACCGGATGCCTTCGGTGTTCTTCGGGAGGATCGGCAGGTCGAGTGCCTCGCACAGGTCGCGGGCCTGCATCGGCCGGCCGGCGTCGGTGAGGGCGGTGAGGATCTGCTGGTAGGCCGGGTGGTCCGGCACGTCGGGGCGGGGTGTCTCCTGGACGGGATCAGGTCGGGGGATGGCAAGGAGGGTCTTGCGGGTGATGCGCAGGTTCTCGCTCTCCGCGTCGAGTTCTCCGAGGTGGGCGGTGAGGTCCTCGATGCGGGAGCGGAGCTGTCCAGCCTCTTTGTCCAGTTCGCGCATCCGGGCCTCGATGTAGGTCAGGACGGCGCTGATCTGCGGGTTGTCGCTCACGGCGTCCTCCAGGCGGGGACGGTGGCGCCGGTGAGCCGGCGGGCCATCACGGAGGTCATCGCCCAAAAGACACGCGAGCGGGAGCTGGCGGGTCGGTGTTCGTAGTCGCGGACCAGCCGCCGGTAGAACATCAGGATCCCGTTCGTCTGCTCCACCACCCACCGCTTGGCCTGCGGGACAAAGCCCTTGTCAGCGGGGTTGCGTTCGACGATCTCGACGTCGATGCCGTACTGCTTGCCGTGGTCGACGACGCTCTTCTTGAATCCCTGGTCGACCAGGGCTTTACGCACCGTGTCGGTCTGGGCGGCCACGCCGTCCAGCAGCGCGATACCGGCGGCGTTGTCGTGCGCACCGGCCGCCAGGACAGCGACCGCGACAACCAGGCCCAATACGTCCACGGCCAGGCATCTCTTGCGCCCCGGCACCTTCTTCGCCGCATCCTTGCCCGTCGTGGTGGCCGGAACGCCGACGGCAGCATGAATACTCTGCGTGTCCAGGATGACCAGGCTTGGGTCGGCTAATCGCCGTCTTTTCTCCCGCAGTTGCCACCGCAACAGATCTTGGATGGTCTGGTCGGTGCCGTCGTCACGCCACGTGTAGAAGTAGTACTTCACCGCGCCGGCGGGCGGCAGGTCGTGGGGGAGCAGGTCCCACTGGCAACCGCTGCGGTTCTGGTACAGGATCGCGTTCACGATCTCCCGCATCGCGTATCTGCCCTGGTGGCCGCTGACCGAGGGGTGTCCGGCCTTCCATGCCGCGATCACGGGCTCGACCAGGGCCCACTGCTCGTCGGAGACGTCACTC
>NZ_JBHXRX010000148.1:0-1348 GCF_042714995.1 Streptomyces sp. NPDC058665 | reverse complement strand
CAGGGCTTCGGCGTAGTCGACTGACGTCCGCTTCCTGACGGTTGATCAGTTGGGTGGGGTCCGATGCAGAACAGGCACGGATGCCCGTGATCATGGAGTTCTCTACGCTCTGTGATCCTGGGAAGTCCGTGCCTGCCGACGCATCATCTCTGGTCCCTCCTGTCTTTGACCAACTCGGTCCCCATCCGAGAGCCGCTCCCCGGGAGATTCCTGGCCTGCTGGAACGCCTCGCGCAGGTCCCCGACCCGCGTGATCCCCGCGGAGTGCGGCATCCACTCGTCACGGTGCTGGCTCTGACCGCCTGCGCGGTCCTCGCCGGCGCGAGGTCGCTGCTGGCCGTGGGTGAATGGGTGGCCGACGCCCCGACGGAACTCCTCGAGCGGCTCGGCACCCGCGTCGACCCAATCTTCCCTAAACGTTCCTGGCCTGCGGAATCAACGGTCCGCAGGCTGCTGGCGAGAGTCGACGCTGACGTCCTGGACCGCGCGGTCGGTGCCTGGCTCGCGGACCGGCAGGGCCGAAGCGACGGGCTGCGGGGGCTGGCCGTCGACGGGAAGTCGCTGCGGGGTGCGGCCCGAGCAGGCGGACGCAGGATCCACCTCCTGGCGGCCTGCGACCACGCCGACGGCCTGGTCCTTGCGCAGATGGACGTCGGTGAGAAGACCAACGAGATCACGCGTTTCCAGCCCCTCCTGGACACGCTGCCCGACCTGTCCGGCATGGTCGTGACCAGCGATGCCATGCACACCCAGTACGACCACGCAACCTATCTGCGCGGGCGGGACGCCCACTACATCGTGATCGTGAAGCGCAACACGAAGAGGCTCCGCAAGCGGCTGAAGGCCCTTCCCTGGAAGCAGATACCGCTCCAGGACCGGACACGGACGACTGGTCACGGACGCTCTCCGAGATCCGCAGGCTGAAGGTCTGCACGGTCAACAACCTGCTCTTCCCCGGCGCTCATCAGGCCGTCCAGATCGTCCGCCGCCGTGTCCATCACACGACGGGGAAGATCAGCCTCAAGACCGTCTACGCGGTCACCAGCCTCGCCGCGGAACAGGCCCCACCCGCCCGGCTCGCCCAACTGGTCCGCGGGCACTGGACGGTCGAGGCCCTGCACCACGTCAGAGATGTCACCTTCACCGAGGACGCCTCCCAGTTGCGGACCGGGAACGCACCCCGGGCGATGGCGACCTGCAGAAATCTTGCGATCGGAGCCCTCCGCCTCGCCGGCGTCCGCAATATAGCCGCTGGCCTCCGCCGGACAGCCCGGGACCAAACCCGCGCCCTCGCCCTTCTCGGCCTCACGTGATCAAAAGGGACGAGGCCCGACTACGCCGAGGCCCTG
>NZ_JBHXRX010000147.1:0-1493 GCF_042714995.1 Streptomyces sp. NPDC058665 | reverse complement strand
GCTGTCCGGCTGGTGACCCAGGTCGGTGAGAAACTCCACAGGCCCGTGACGGTCGCCGACCTGTTCAACCTCCCCACCCCCGCCCTCCTCGCCACAGCCATCACAGGCCCGGAGAGCACCAGGGGCGGCATCTTTACCACGCCTCGTCCGGAGGTGCTGCCGCTCTCGTCCTCCCAGCAGCGGATGTGGTTCTCCAACCAGGTCGATCGCAGGGGCTATACCGTCCCGGTCCGTCTGAGGCTCACCGGAGTTCTCCATCGGCGAGCGCTGGAGGAGGCTCTGGACGACGTGATCGCGCGGCACGAGATTCTGCGGACGTTCTACCCGCACACCGGTGGCCTGCCGCGTCAGGAGATCCTTCCCGCGGCGGCCGGTCTCGTGGAGTTGGAGCACCGGACGGTCCCAGCTGCGGAGCTTGACGAGTCCGTCGCCGTCCGCGCCGGCAGCGCGTTCGATCTCACCACCGAACTACCCCTGAAAGCCTCGCTCTTCACCGCCGGAGACGCCGGAGCCGAGTCCGGTGTCGATGGTGCGGAAGGCGCCGGGGAACATGTGCTGCTCCTGTTGCTCCATCACATCGCGACCGACGAACTGTCGTCCGGTCCCCTCATGAACGACCTGTCGCTGGCATACACGGCCCGGTGCGAGGGACGGCAGGTGTCCTGGGAGCCCCTGCCGGTGCAGTACGCCGACTACGCGGTCTGGCAGGCAGCTCTTCTGGACCCGGAGAAACTCGATGAGGAGATGGCCCGAGGTCTCGCGTACTGGAAGCAGACGCTGACGGGTATGCCCGAGAAGATAGCGCTCCCGGTGGACAGCCCGTATCCGGCGACTCCAAGTCCACAAGCCGGCGCGGTGGATTTCCTCATTCCGGCGGAGACCCACCGGGCTCTGGCCGCGCTTGCCACTCGGAACAGCGCCACTCTCTTCATGGTGATGCAAGCCGCGCTGGCCGGAGTGCTCAGCAGACACGGCGCGGGCGACGACATCCCAATCGCCACGCCGGTAGCCGGTAGGTACGACGAGGCACTCGATGACCTGATCGGCTGTTTCATCAATACGATCTGCCTGCGTACCCCTACCCATGCGGGGATGACCTTCACCGAGGCGTTGAGGGCAGCCAGAGAGGTCATGCTGGGAGCTCTCGCCCATCAGGACGTGCCGTTCGAGTGGGTGGTCAAGGAGCTCAGACCGAACCGTTCGCACAGTCAGACCGCGTCCTTCCAGGTCCTGCTGTCGCTTCTCCACTCGCTTCCGGACGACGTACAGCTGCCAGGACTCGCCGTTGCCGAAGAGGGCGGCATGCAGGAACTGACCCCAGGAGACCTGTCACTCCATCTGATCGCCACCGGTGGGCAGCAGGGAGACCCAGGAGATATCAGGGGCCACCTGTCCTTTCGGCTGGATTTGTTTGATGAGGTGTCGGTGCGGGGGTTGGTGGATCGGTTTGTGCGGTTCTTGGAGTGTGTGGCGGTTGATCCGGGTGTGTTGTT
>NZ_JBHXRX010000146.1:0-1545 GCF_042714995.1 Streptomyces sp. NPDC058665 | reverse complement strand
TACTCCAGTTGCACTTCTCCATTTGTCCTGGTCACAGGGCCTTTCCGGAGTCTAGTTTGCTGACGCCGTGTCAGGGTGGCGGTGGTTCGTGACTCACCCGATCGGGGCGCGTTGAACGGGTTATGGAGACGGAGAGCGGTGTCGAAGTAGTTCTGTGGGATGCCGAGTTGAAATCGCTGCTGCTGAGGGTGGGCGAGCGGTTCGGCCGTGTCGAGCCGCGTCGGCACATGCGGGACTACGTGCGTGGCCTGTTGGGGCCAGTGGGCCGGAAGAACAGCTGGCAGCTGGCCGAACATGCGGGCCATGTCTCCCCGTACGGGCTGCAGCGACTGCTGTCATGGTGCCAGTGGGAACCGGACGAGATCCGCGATGACCTGCAGGATTACGTGGCCGAGCGGCTCGGGCAGCCGGACGGCGTTCTGATCCTTGATGACACCGGCTTCCTGAAGAAGGGCACCGTCTCCGCCGGGGTGCAAAGGCAATACTCCGGAACCGCCGGACGCACAGAGAACTGCCAGATCGGGGTGTTCGCCGCCTACGCCTCCGCCAAGGGCAGGGCCCTGGTGGACCGCGAGCTCTACCTGCCCAAGTCCTGGACCGAGGACCCGGACCGGTGCCGCGCCGCTCGGATCCCCGAGGGCAAGTCCTTCGCGACCAAGCCGGAACTCGCACGTGCCATGGTCCGGCGGGCGCTGGACTCCGCACTACCGATCACCTGGGTGACCGCGGATGCGGCGTACGGGCAGGAGTGGCACTTCCGGCGGATGCTGGAGGAGGCCGGCGTGGGCTACGTCCTGGCGGTGCCCAAGTCCCAGCAGGTCAAGTCACCAGCGGGCAGCTGGCGCATCGACCATGTCCTGACCGGCGCCCCGGCCGAGGCATGGGAACGGATCTCCTGCGGGAATGGTGCAAAGGGGCCGAGGGTCTACGACTGGGCCGCGGCCAAGCTGCCCACCATCGAAGGTCCCGATCCCACTCACTGCCGCTGGGTCCTGGCCCGCCGCAGCCTGGCGCGTCGCGAGGAGGTCGCCTACTACCTCGCTTTCGCTCCGGCGGACGTCACTGTCCGCGAGCTGGTCCGGGTGGCGGGCTACCGATGGGCCATCGAGGAGTGCTTCCAGGCCGCGAAGAACGAGTGCGGCCTGGATCAGTACGAGGTCCGCCGCTACGTCGGCTGGTACCGCCACATCACCCTGGCCATACTCGCGCACGCCTTCCTGGCGGCGATGACAGCCCATGCCCTCGAAAAGGGGGCCGAAAAAACGGTCCGAGCAGCCTCGTTCCCCTCACTGTGGCAGAAGTCCGACGGCTCCTGGACCTTGCCCATCCCCCCACAGCCCGGCACCAGTCACCCAGACACCGACTCCACTGGTCCAGCTGGCGCCGCCTCCACCAGACCATCGCCCGCCACTGCCACTACCAGCGCCGCACGCGCCCCGATCGGGTGAGTCACGAACCACCGCCACCCTGACACAGCGTCAGCAAACTAGACTCCGGAAAGGCCCTGTGACCAGGACAAATGGAGAAGTGCAACTGGAGTACTAG
>NZ_JBHXRX010000145.1:0-1824 GCF_042714995.1 Streptomyces sp. NPDC058665 | reverse complement strand
GCGTAAATCACGCCGTCCGGGCATGACCCCGGAGCGGCACCCGGACACCGACCGCAACCCAGCTACCCCTGCTGCTCCCGCGAAGCGCGCTCCGCTAGTGACACGTTGAGTTTCAGTACGTACGCTCCTGAATATGAATATGCGCACAGTCGTCGTGGGGACCTCCGGCACCACCGCCGAAGACGTCGTCGCCGTCGCCCGCGGCAACGCCCCCGTCGAGCTCTCCGCCGACGCCATCGCCGCGCTCGCCGCCGCCCGCGAGATCGTCGACTCGCTCGCCGCGAAGCCCGAGCCCGTGTACGGCGTCTCCACCGGGTTCGGGGCCCTCGCCAGCCGGCACATCGGCCCGGAGCTCCGCGGGCGGTTGCAGCGGAACATCGTGCGGTCGCACGCCGCCGGTATGGGCCCGCGGGTCGAGCGGGAGGTCGTGCGGGCGCTGATGTTCCTGCGGCTCAAGACCCTCGCGTCCGGTCGTACCGGCGTACGCCCCGAGGTCGCGCGGACCATCGCGGACGTGCTGAACGCGGGGATCACCCCCGTCGTGCACGAGTACGGCTCCCTCGGCTGCTCCGGCGACCTCGCGCCGCTCTCCCACTGCGCGCTGACGCTGATGGGCGAGGGTGACGCCGAGGGCTCGGACGGTGTGGTGCGGCCCGCCGCCGAGTTGCTCGCCGAGCACGGCATCGTCCCCGTTGAGCTGCGCGAGAAGGAGGGCCTCGCGCTGCTCAACGGCACCGACGGCATGCTCGGGATGCTGGTCATGGCCCTGGCCGACCTCCAGCGGCTCTACACCTCCGCCGACATCACCGCCGCGCTGACCCTGGAGGCCCTGCTTGGTACGGACAAGGTCCTCGCCCCCGAACTGCACGCCATCCGCCCGCACCCCGGCCAGGGCGTCAGCGCCGACAACATGCTGCGGGTGCTCGCCGGGTCCGGGCTGACCGGGCACTTCCAGCAGGACGCGGCGCCCCGGGTCCAGGACGCGTACTCGGTGCGCTGCGCCCCGCAGGTCGCCGGCGCGGGCCGGGACACCCTCGCGTACGCCCGGATCGTGGCCGAACGTGAGCTGGCGTCCGCCGTCGACAACCCGGTGGTGCTGCCCGACGGCCGCGTCGAGTCCAACGGCAACTTCCACGGCGCCCCCGTCGCGTACGTCCTGGACTTCCTCGCGATCGTCGCCGCCGATCTCGGTTCCATCGCCGAGCGCCGCACGGACCGGCTGCTGGACAAGAACCGTTCGCACGGACTGCCCGCCTTCCTCGCGGACGACCCCGGTGTCGACTCGGGCCTGATGATCGCCCAGTACACGCAGGCCGCGCTCGTCAGCGAGATGAAGCGGCTGGCCGCCCCGGCGTCCGTGGACTCCATCCCGTCGTCGGCGATGCAGGAGGACCATGTGTCGATGGGCTGGTCGGCGGCGCGCAAGCTCCGTACGGCCGTCGATCATCTGACGCGGATCCTCGCCGTCGAGATGTACGCGGCGACCCGCGCGATCGAGCTGCGTACGGGCCTGGTGCCCGCGCCCGCGTCGCAGGCCGCGGTCGAGGCGGTGCGGGCGGCGGGGATCGAGGGTCCTGGGCCGGACCGGTTCCTGTCGCCGGATCTCGCGCTGGCCGACACGTTCCTGCGGGAGGGCCGGCTGGTGGCCGCGGTTGAGCCGGTGACCGGTCCGCTGTCCTAGAAGCAGACGTACGGAGGGGGCCGCCCCGCAGCCGGGCGGCCCCCACCCCTCGCGTCAGAGCGCGGCGTGGGGGTGGGGGGGGGGGGCTGATAGCTGCTGGGGGTTACGCTCGTCCGAGGCGTTCGCCGAGGGGACGAACCACA
>NZ_JBHXRX010000144.1:0-1872 GCF_042714995.1 Streptomyces sp. NPDC058665 | reverse complement strand
TCTTAGAGGGCGGTTCGTGAGCATTTGACCGTACCTCGTCTTGGAGGGCGCTCATCAGCGGTTACTTCGAAAGGCGCTGTCCGGTGGGCCAGAGGCGATACTCGTCTTGTGGACTGGTTGGAGCGGGCTCGGGCGGCGGAACAGCTTCAAGATTGGGATGAGGCGCTCGCGCTGGTGAGCGCTCACGCCGAATGCTTTTCCGACGATCCGGACATGCACGACAACCATCTGTGGCACATGGATCTGCTGGCCCGAGCGGAACGGGTCTCGGAACTTACGGAGCGCGCTCTCACGGATAGCCACGCACGTCGGAGGCTTAACAGATCGCTTCGAGAGCGGGGTATGGAGGCGGCGCTGCGTGACCGCGCCGAAGACGGCGACCGTGGCGCCCTGTACGTCCTTGTTCGACTGATGTGCGAGTCGGGTCGGGTGCAAGAAGCTCAGAAGGTAGTTGCGGACGTCGGCCCGGATGACCAGTACGCACGCCAGATTGTGGCCGGCGATTGCGGGACATAGGTGTCCGGCTATGGCTTTCTCGCGAAGTTGCCGGTGTCGGCCTCGGTGAGGATGCCGAGTTTGACCAGGCGTTTCAGCTTGGCGCGGGTGCCTTCGACGTTCTTCGGCAGCAGTTCGTGGCCGAGGGCTTCGCAGACGTCCTTGGCCCGTAGCGGCGCGGTCGCGTGGTTGAAGGCGTCGAGGATGCGCGGGTAGTCCGGGTGCTCGGGCAGGTCCGGCGCGACGGCCGGGAGCCGGTCGGCGAGGCCGGTGACGGTCTTGCGGGTGATCGCGAGGTGCTCCAGGTGCGTCTCGGCCTCCCGCAACCGGCTATGCAGGTCGTCGATCTGTTCACGGAGGCCGTCCGCCAGGGCCCGGGCGGCGTCTTCTTGAAGGTCCAGGGCGTCGAGCAAGGGCTGGATGTTCACGCTGCGACCGCTCGTTCTTCGCGCCAGGTGGGGGTGTTCGTGCCGGTGAGGCGGCGGGCCATGACGTGGGTCATCGCCCAGTAGACGCGGGAGGCGGAGGAGGCCGGTCGGTGCTCGTAGTCGCGGACCAGGCGCCGGTGCAGTATCAGGATCCCGTAGGTCTGCTCGACTCTCCACCGCTTCGGCTGCGGGACGAACCCGATGTCCTGCGGGTTGCGTCCGACGATCTCCACGTCGATACCGAGCGCGGTGCCGTGGGCGACCACGGCGTTCTTGAGGCCCTGGTCGACCAGGGCCTTCTCGACAGTGCCGCCGGTGTGCTCGGCGACCTGGTCCAGCAGGGCGATGCCGGCTGCGTTGTCGTAGGCGTTCGCGGCCAGCACGATGACGGCGATGACCAGGCCCAGCACGTCCACGGCCAGTCCCCGCTTTCGGCCCGGCACCCTCTTCGCCGGGTCCCGGCCGGTCGTGGACGCGGGGACCCCAGCGGCAGCGTGGACACTCTGGGTGTCCAGCACCACCAGGATCGGATCCTCTAATCGGCGAGCCCGTTCACGGACCTGGCAGCGCAGGAGCTCGTGGATGACCTGGTCGGTCCCGTCGTCCCGCCAGGCGGCGAAGTAGTAGTACGTCGCGCTCTTGGGCGGCAGGTCGTTCGGGAGGTAGGCCCACTGGCAGCCCGTCCGGCCCTGGTAGAGGATCGCGTTGACGATCTCGCGCATCTCGTAGGCGCCCTGGTGGCCGCTGACCGAGCGGTGCCGGTCCTTCCACGCGGTGACCACCGGCTCGATCAACGCCCACTGCTCGTCCGATAAGTCGCTGGGGTACGGCTTGCGTTCGCTCACATCATCACACCAGCAGACGAGCAGCTACGGACCGGTGGATTCCGCCCCGCACCCACACCATCAGGCGACGACGGAACCCGCCAAAGACTCACAAACCGCCCTCT
>NZ_JBHXRX010000143.1:0-1920 GCF_042714995.1 Streptomyces sp. NPDC058665 | reverse complement strand
GTAAGCGCCGCCTCGCTGCCGCCCGTCATCTCCTCGCCGTCGACCATGACCCGCCCGCTGTCGGGACGGTCGAGACCCGCCGCGCACTGGAGGAGAGTGGACTTGCCGGAGCCGGAGGGCCCCATGACGGCGGTGAAAGAACCGGTGGAAAGGCTCAGGGACACGCTGTCGAGAGCGGTCACGGCGTTCTCGGCCGTGCCGTAGACCTTCGCGACCTTGACCAGGCGCAGAGCTTCCTGGCTCCTGGCCCCTCCGGTCGTACTCCTACGACGAAACATGGTCTTTCCTTCCCCTGGGACACGTTCTGTGCCACGAGTGAGAAGTTACGCGGCGCCGGACGCGGGCACATTGGGCGTACGACCCAGGTCTGGGGTGTTGCTGGGTACACCCCTACCGCGTACCGAGGGCCGTGCCGGGGCAGCGGTGGGCGGGCCCGCGGGCCTGGCGACCCGCTGTGACCCACGGGTAGGTTGACCGGCGACGGTGAGCGGCGCCGTGAGGGAGTGTGTTCTGTGTCGGGTTGGCTGTTCCCTCTCGGGTTCGCCGTTGTCGGCGCCGTGGTCTTCACGATCGGATTCGTGGGCTTCTGGCGGATCTTCGCCCTGCGGCGCGACGGAGTACGGGCGGCGGGCTGGGTGGTCCGGCTGGAGACGACATCCAGCGGGCAGGGCGACCGGATCCACCGCCCGGTCGTCGGGTGGGTCACCGGCGACGGCCGCCGGATGGAGGTGGAGTCGCCGTACGGGCGGTCATGGGTGGGCAGGTTCAAGCCCGGAACGCCCGTCCGGATCCGCTACGACCCGCGGCGGCCGGAACGGATGCGGATAGAGGGCTACGGGCACGGCGCGCAGTGGGCGTTCATGCTGGTCGGCATCGGGTTCATGGCCGGCGGGATCTCCGTGGCGGCCCGGCTGGCGATGTGACGGGACCCGTAGTCCCCAAGTCCCCAAGAGGCTCCGAAGGCACGGCAGTAGCATGGAAAATCGGCCAACACCGTCGTCGTACCGAGGAAAGGTAGGTGACGCGCCGTGCGAGTGCTCTGGTTGTACGCCCACCCTGATCCGCGCTCCCTGAACGGCGCGCTGCGCGACGAGGGAGTCGCCGTGCTCCGTGAACACGGCCACGAGGTGGTCGAGTCGGACCTGTACGCCATGGAGTGGAACCCGGTGGTGGGCCACGGCGACTTCCACCACGACCCCGGCGAACGGCTCGACGTCCTCGACGAGTCCCAGTACGCGCTGGAGAACGGCACGCTCAGCGAGGACATCCGCCGGGAGCAGGAGAAGCTTCTGTGGGCGGACACCCTCGTTGTGCAGTTCCCGCTCTGGTGGTTCGGGCCGCCGGCGATCCTCAAGGGCTGGTTCGACCGGCTGTTCATCCAGGGCTTCGCCCAGGGCGTGCTCGACCCGGAGACCGGCAGGGCCCAGCGGTACGGCAGCGGCGGACTCGTCGGCAGGCGCGCCCTGGTGCTGACGACGGTCGGAGCCAACGCGGCGACGACCGGACCGCGCGGTATTCACGGCGACATCAACGAGGTGCTGTTCCCGCTGCTGCACGGCACGTTGTGGTATCCCGGCATGACCGTGGTGCCGCCACTCGTCGTCAACGGCGCGGTCAGACTCTCCGACGCGGAGTACAAGACGGCCCTCGGCCGACTGCGGCAGAGGCTCCTGACGATTCCCGACACCGAGCCGATCCCGTACCGCAGTCAGAACGGCGGCGACTACGACGAGCATCTGATCCTGCGCCCGGACCGGGCACCGGGCGAGGAAGGCATCCATATCCACTACGTCACCGGCGCGCTGGACGAGCGGTGCGAGCGCACCGGCGGCGCGGACGAGGCCGACCGGTAGCGCGCGGGCGACAGCGACTGGGTCCGGACAGGACCGAGGGGTGGCACCGCCGTCACCGGCGGTGCCA
>NZ_JBHXRX010000142.1:0-2083 GCF_042714995.1 Streptomyces sp. NPDC058665 | reverse complement strand
GACGCCGTGCCCCTCACTATTTAATAATACCTGGGCCCCGCGGATGGCGGCGGCCCCCACGGGGGGCCGCCGCCTTCTCCGTTGCGCGATCAGCGATCGGCGATCGGCGCGATCAGCTGAAGGAGTCGCCGCAGGCGCAGGAACCGGTGGCGTTGGGGTTGTCGATCGTGAAGCCCTGCTTCTCGATGGTGTCGACGAAGTCGATGGAGGCGCCACCCAGATACGGGGCGCTCATCCGGTCGGTCACGACCTTGACGCCACCGAAGTCCTTGACGACGTCGCCGTCCAGCGAGCGCTCGTCGAAGAAGAGCTGGTAACGGAGACCGGAACAGCCGCCGGGCTGGACCGCGACGCGCAGCGCGAGGTCGTCCCTGCCTTCCTGGTCGAGCAGGGCCTTGACCTTGCCCGCGGCGGCGTCGGACAGGAGGATGCCGTCGCTTACGGTGGTGGTCTCGTCCGATACGGACATCTGCTTCTCTCCCGGGGTGGGGCCTCTCCCGCCGAGGCAGGGGAAGTACGGACTCATTGCCGACAGCTACAACCGGTGCGGCCCCGGATTCATTCCGGGCCCCGCCGCTCGCCTCGTCTGCCGTCCTTCTGTCGAGCTTCTGTTCGTGGTTCCACGTTCTTCTTCATGCTCGCACACCCCGCTCCGCGGCGGCATGTGCCGTGCTCCCGGGAATGCGTCACATCGACGCTATCGGCATCGTCAAAGTGACGTGAAGGGGTTATGATAGATAACGTCAATTAGACGAAAAGGCTCCTCCGCAGAGAAGAAAGGGTGCGTGACGTGACCACGGCCCAAGCTCGTCAGGATCTCGATGTCCAGCCGACGCCCCTCGCACTGCTCCTGCTCGGCCGTGAGGCCGACGCCCGGAGCGAGCGCGGCGTGGAGTGCCCCGGCGACCTCCCGTCGCCGTCCGACCCGGATCTGGTCGAACGCGCCCGCGCGGCGAAGGAGAAGCTCGGCGAGAAGGTCTTCATCCTCGGCCACCACTACCAGCGCGACGAGGTCATCCAGTTCGCCGACGTGACCGGGGACTCGTTCAAGCTGGCCAAGGACGCGGCGGCGCGCCCAGAGGCCGAGTACATCGTCTTCTGCGGCGTCCACTTCATGGCCGAGTCCGCGGACATCCTGACGGCCGACGACCAGAAGGTCGTCCTGCCCGACCTGGCCGCGGGCTGCTCCATGGCGGACATGGCGACGGCCGAACAGGTCGCCGAGTGCTGGGACGTACTGACCGACGCCGGCATAGCCGAGCAGGTCGTGCCTGTCTCGTACATGAACTCCTCCGCCGACATCAAGGCCTTCACCGGCGAGCACGGCGGCACGATCTGCACCTCGTCCAACGCCGAACGCGCCCTGAACTGGGCCTTCGAGCAGGGCGAGAAGGTCCTCTTCCTCCCCGACCAGCACCTCGGCCGCAACACCGCAGTACGGGACCTGGGGATGTCCCTGGAGGACTGCGTCCTCTACAACCCGCACAAGCCGAACGGCGGTCTGACCACCGAGGAGCTGCGGAACGCGAAGATGATCCTGTGGCGCGGCCACTGCTCCGTGCACGGCCGTTTCTCGCTGGACTCGGTGAACGACGTCCGCGAGCGGGTCCCGGGGGTGAACGTGCTGGTCCACCCGGAGTGCAAGCACGAGGTGGTCTCCGCCGCGGATTACGTCGGCTCGACGGAGTACATCATCAAGACGCTGGAGGAGGCGCCGGCCGGTTCGAAGTGGGCGATCGGCACCGAGCTGAATCTCGTACGGCGGCTGGCGAACCGTTTCGCCGCCGACGACAAGGAGATCGTCTTCCTCGACAAGACGGTGTGCTTCTGCTCGACGATGAACCGCATCGATCTGCCGCATCTGGTGTGGGCGCTCGAATCGCTCGCCGACGGCAAGGAGATCAACCGGATCCAGGTCGACAAGGAGACGGCGGACTTCGCCCAGCTGGCGCTGGAGCGGATGCTGGCACTGCCGTAGGGCCTGTCCGCGGCGTACCGGGAACAGCGGTAAGGGGCGCCCGCCAATGGCGGGCGCCCCTTACCCCGTTTAAGCAGACGACCCCGGTCAGACCTTGACCGGCTG
>NZ_JBHXRX010000141.1:0-2310 GCF_042714995.1 Streptomyces sp. NPDC058665 | reverse complement strand
GCACCCGGTCGGGGTGCCGCCGCCGTGGCGACAGATGACGAAGGGTCAGGCGGCTGCGCCGGCCTGCCAGTCCGCCCAGCTCAGGTTCCAGCCGTTGAGGCCGTTGTCGGGCTGGATGGTCTTGTCCGGGGAGTTCTTGACGACGACCACGTCACCGACGATCGAGTTGTCGTAGAACCAGGCAGCAGGCTGGTTGGGGTCATTCGCGCCCTTGGCGTCGTTCAGACCGACACAGCCGTGGCTGGTGTTGGACGAGCCGAAGATCGAGTCGTCGCCCCAGTAGTTGCCGTGGATGAAGGTGCCCGACGTGGACAGCCTCATCGCGTGCGGCACGTCCTTGATGTCGTACTCACCCTTGCCGTCGTCGTCGGTGAAGCCGACCGTCGCACCGTTCATCCGGGTCTCCTTGAACTTCTCGGAGATCACCATCTGACCGTTGTACGTCGGGTTCTCGGGCGAGCCCGCGGAGATCGGGATCGTCTTGATCGTCTTGCCGTCCTGCTGGATGGTCATCGTCTTGGCCTTGGTGTCGACCGTGGAGACCTGGTTACGGCCGATCTTGAAGGTGACCGTCTTCTGCTGGACCCCGAAGACCCCGTCCGCACCCTCGACGCCGTCCAGCTCCAGCTTCAGCGTGACGGTGGAGCCGCCCTGCCAGTACTGCTCCGGGCGGAAGTCCAGGCGCTGCGAGTTGAACCAGTGGCCGACGACCTCCTGGCCGCTGCTCGACGAGACGGTGATCCCGCCCTGGACGGCGGCCTTGTCGGTGATCCCCTTGTCGAAGTTGATCGAGACCGGCATGCCGACGCCGACGGTCGAGCCGTCCTCGGGCGTGAAGTTGCCGATGAAGCTGTTGTCCGGCGAAACAGTGGTGAACGACGAGTTCTCGTGGGCCTCGCGGCCCTCGGAGTCCTTGGCCGTGGCGGTGATCTTGTACGTGGTGGAGCGCTCCAGCTGGCCGTCGGGCTTCCAGCTCTTCGCGTCGGCGGCCAGCGTGCCCTTCACGGCGGTCCCGTCGCCGGTGGTCATCTCGACCGTCGTGAGCGTGCCCTTGGTGACCGTGACCTTCGCGGCGTTGTTGATGCTCGCGTTGTCGGCACCGTTCTTGGGCGAGATGGCTATCTGGGCCTCGGACGTGTCCTTCGCCGCGGCCTCGTCCACCTGCGCCTGCGAATCCTTCGAACGCTCGGCTCCGGAGTCGTCCCCACCGTCGCCACCGCTACAGGCCGAGAGCACCAGCACCCCGCCGAGCAGTGCGGACGCGGCCGCGAGGCCCTTGCGCCGCTTGCCGATCGTCATCACACGCTTCTCCATCGTCGCCGCTTCCCTGCCCTACTGACCTTTAAGAACACCCATATCGGTTCGTCCGGTTCCACCGCGGACGAAGATGTGTGCAACGCCACTCGACTTCCGGGATGTACACACGCGGCGCACTTGTAAGCCCCGGTCCGCGTGCGACGGCGTCCCGGGGCCAAGGGTGTCACGCGCGTCGGCTACAACCCGCCCGAGCGCCCGGTCTCCCCGGCGTCCACGCCCTCATTATCGCCGTCCGTGAGGTCGTCCTCGTCCATATCCCATTCCACGGTTCCGGGGTCGTAGTCGATCTGCTCACTGCTCCACGAGCCCTGGACCAGCTCCAGTCCGGGCACATCGCCCACCAGTTCCGAGGGCTCCACCAGGTACGCGAGCGCCTCCGCCTCGTCTTCCCGCACCGCCAGGCGGGCATGCGTACGTTCTTCGTCCGGCATCGAATCGTCGGTCGCGATCCGGGTCAGCGCCGCTTCTGTCAGCTCCTGGGGATCAGTGATCTCCAGCACCAGTTCCACGTGCAGTCGGACATAACGGGATGTCTCAGGAGTGCTCATAACCGGAGAGTAGGCCTCCGTACCCGGGCAACTTTCCTGCGACCCGCTGCTTTCACTAGCATCGGCGCACCCGGTCAATTCGGCGTTTTCCCAAGGGAGATCGATTACGTGTACGTGTCTGTCGTACGCCGGCCGCTGCTGACGGCCATAGCCGCCGGAATCCTGCTCTGCGCCCTGTGGTTCGTCCCCTCGGCGAACGCCACGGACGAGCGGAATCCCCAGCAGCGATCAGCCCCCACCACCCACGAGCACGCCGCGCTCTGACGCGACGGGAGGGGGGCGCCCCGCTGCCGGGGGGCCCCCCCCGGACCGCTGGGTGTACGTCGGCGCTCCGGGGCCCCCGGCCAACGCCGGCCCCCCCCGGCCCGCCCCCCGGCCCCCGCCCGCCCCGGTGGATCACGTGGCGTCAGATCCCCCTGGCCCGGGGCGGCCCGGGGCTCAGTCC
>NZ_JBHXRX010000140.1:0-2523 GCF_042714995.1 Streptomyces sp. NPDC058665 | reverse complement strand
GTGAACAACAAGGGCACATCGGGTCCAACGAACGGGGCACGCGCCGTAAATCACGCCGTCCGGACATACCCCTCCGGAGGCCCCGACCCCCGCCCCCGGCAACGAACCCGCAACCCGGCAACCCCGCCGGAGGCGACCCCGCGCGGGAGGCGCAAACGGGGGGCTCAGCCCGTTGCCGCCGTCGCCCCCAGCGCGCGGGCCAGCAGCGGCGCCACCTGTTCCACCTGCCACCGCCGCGCCCCATGCGCGGCCAGCGCCGACGACACCGCCTCCACGCTCCGCTCCGCCGGCGGCTCCCAGCAGACCCGCCGCACCGTGTCCGGCGTGATCAGGTTCTCCTGCGGCATGTTCAGCCGCTCCGCCAGCGCCGTCACCGCCGCGCGGGCCGCCGAGAGCCGGGCCGCCGCCTCCGGGTCCTTGTCCGCCCACGAGCGCGGCGGCGGCGGACCGTTCAGCGGCTGGCCGGGCTGCGGCAGCTCCGTGTCGGGCAGGGCCTTCGCCCGGTCGATCGCGGACTGCCACTGTTCGAGCTGGCGCCGCCCCATCCGGTGCCCGAAACCGGGCAGCGCGGTGAGGGCGTGCACGCTCAGCGGCAGGGCCAGCGCCGCCTCGATGATCGCGCCGTCGCTGAGGACCTTGCCGGGCGAGACGTCCCGCCGCTGCGCGGCCTGGTCGCGGGCGTTCCACAGCTCCCGTACGACGGCCATCTGCCGGCGCCGCCGGACCTTGTGCATGCCGGACGTACGGCGCCACGGGTCCCGGCGCGGGGGCGGCGGCGGGGCCGAGGCGATCGCGTCGAACTCCTGCCAGGCCCAGTCCAGCTTGTTCTGCCGGTCCAGCTCCTTCTCCAGCGCGTTGCGGAGATCGACCAGCAGCTCGACGTCGAGCGCGGCGTACCGCAGCCACGGCTCGGGCAGTGGTCTGGTCGACCAGTCGACGGCGGAGTGGCCCTTCTCCAGGGCGAACCCGAGAACGTTCTCGACCATCGCGCCGAGGCCGACGCGCGGGAAGCCCGCGAGCCGTCCCGCCAGCTCGGTGTCGAACAGCCGCGTGGGGCGCATGCCTATTTCCCTCAGGCACGGCAGGTCCTGTGTCGCGGCGTGCAGGATCCACTCCGTACCGGCGAGGACATCGCCGAGGGCCGAGAGGTCGGGGCAGCCGACGGGGTCGATCAGCGCGGTGCCCGCGCCTTCGCGGCGAAGCTGTACGAGGTAGGCGCTCTGCCCGTAGCGGTAGCCGGACGCGCGCTCCGCGTCGACGGCAAGCGGGCCCGTGCCCGCGGCGAAGGAAGCGATCACCTCGGCGAGCGCTTCTTCGGTGGCGACCACCGGCGGAATGCCTTCGCGAGGCTCCAACAAAGGGATCGGCGCCGTTTCGACGTCGGCCGGGGGAGCGCCCCCGGTGGTTCGCAGTGCTGGGTCTGCTGCGGTCTCTTGGGCGTCGGTCACGTGTCAAGGGTATCTGTGAACGGACGCCGCCCGCCGACGGAACGTTCCGTCGGCGGGCGATGCGGCCGGTGGGGAGGGTGAAACCGGTCAGTGAATGATTCCGGTGCGGAGGGCCACGGCGACCATTCCCGCCCGGTCGCCCGTACCGAGCTTGCGCGCGATGCGGGCGAGGTGGCTCTTGACGGTCAGGGCCGAGAGGCCCATGGAGACGCCGATCGCCTTGTTCGACTGGCCTTCGGCGACCAGCCTGAGCACCTCGACCTCACGGCCGGAGAGCTCGCGGTAGCCACCCGGGTGGCTCGGGGACCCCGGGGGGCGGCGGTGCATACGGGGTCCGGCGCCGATGGGGGCGGCGCCGGGGCGGCCGGGATGGCCGATATTCGTGCGCGTACCGGTCACGACGTAGCCCTTGACGCCGCCCGCGAGGGCGTTGCGCACCGCGCCGATGTCGTCGGCCGCGGAGAGGGCGAGGCCGTTGGGCCAGCCTGCTGCCCGGGTCTCGGACAGCAGGGTCAGCCCGGAACCGTCGGGCAGGTGGACGTCGGCAACGCAGATGTCGCGTGGATTGCCGACGCGGGGACGGGCCTCCGCGATGGACGAAGCCTCGATGACGTCGCGTACTCCGAGGGCCCACAGATGGCGGGTGACGGTGGAGCGGACGCGAGGGTCGGCGACGACGACCATGGCCGTCGGCTTGTTCGGGCGGTAGGCGACCAGGCTTGCGGGCTGCTCGAGGAGAACGGACACCAGGCCTCCTGGGAAGGGTGC
The DNA here is from genome assembly GCF_042714995.1 of Streptomyces sp. NPDC058665. Classification (NCBI taxonomy): domain Bacteria; kingdom Bacillati; phylum Actinomycetota; class Actinomycetes; order Kitasatosporales; family Streptomycetaceae; genus Streptomyces; species Streptomyces sp. NPDC058665. The sequence goes on along the minus strand of NZ_JBHXRX010000140.1, from coordinate 307 downwards.
GGGACGGGCCGGCTCTGGGGGGTGAAGCCGGGGGCGAACCGTGCTTGAAGGGTCATTGACCTCTTCGGCAGCAACGGTCCCCGCCTTTAGAGAATGATCACGAATTGATGAGTAACAATTCGGGCAATTCGGATGCGCGATCGATCATCATACGAGTGGGTCCCTCCCTAGGCCCTGTCCGGCGGATCTTCGCGGATGAGCCCGGAGCGTCTGGCACGGCACCTCGCCGCGTTGCCGAAGTGCCCACAGGAAACCACCCTGCGGGCACTTCGGCGCCTTGCGATGCACCGCGCCAGACGCTCCGGGC
>NZ_JBHXRX010000139.1:0-2685 GCF_042714995.1 Streptomyces sp. NPDC058665 | reverse complement strand
GAAACAAGACGCCGAATGCCTCCCTCATCCCGAGCTGCACCATGCCTGACCAGCAAAAATCAAGCGATCATGTTCGGTTGAGATACGGCTACTTAAGTTTTCCCGCAATTACAGACCTGGGCGGCTGGGTACCGGTCAGGTCCTCGGGATTGGCGCTGTCGGCTATCCAGCGCAGCGGCGACCCGGGGGAAGAGTCGACCAGGTCCTCGCGATGTCGCCGCTGGATCACCCGCCAGGTCATCGCTGGTGGGTCGCATGGTCGCGGGCGCCGAACAGCATCAATGACATGGACCGGTTGTGGCACGGCGCGACGGGCCGTCTTTTCGCCGGGGTGCCAGACCGTCCGCATTCCTCCCGGAAGCGGGAAGGGCCTCATCGACGTACGCTAAAAAAGAGTAGGAACGACACCCACCCAAAGCCAGGAGATTTTCATGGCCAGAGTAGGTTTCGTAGGTCTCGGGGACATGGGCTCCCGTATGGTGCCCCATCTGCTGAACTCCGACCATCACGTCGTTGTCTTCGACATTGCGCAAGACCGCATTCGTGCGATGACCGCCCTGGGGGCTGTCGCGGCTGACAGCCCGGCTGCGGTCGCACGCGATACCGATGTGGTCATCAGCAGCGTCATGTCCGACGACATACCGGCGGCACATTGGGGACAGGACGGTGTCCTCGCTGGAGTTCGTCCCGGATCCGCCCTGGTGGTCCTGTCGACGACGACTCCGAATATGCTGAACGCGATCGCATCGCGGATGCCCCCGGAAACTCACCTCGTTGACGCCCCGCTCATCGGCGGCGTGCGTTACGCGTCGGACGCCAAGTTGACCGTGTTGCTCGCGGGCTCCGATGCCGCGATGGCACTGACCGAACCAGTCCTCGCGCCATTCGGGGACGTTGTCCGCGTAGGGCCGCTCGGATCGGGCGTGGCCTACAAACTCATTACCAACGTTGTAATCATGGCGGCCGAGGCCGGTTTGCGAGAAGCCCTCGACTTGGCCGATGCCCTCGACTGTTCGTACGACACCTCGCTCGACCTACTCGCTCGCGGTCCGATGGCCGCCGTGGTGAAGCGCGCCCTCGACCGCGACAATCCGCGCGCCATCCGCGACTCGGCTCTCGACTTCGACGTGCTGCTCTCGGCCGACGACGGCGATAACCTCAAGATGTCAGCAGCCGGACGCCGTCGGCTCTGGGCCGCGGTGGAATCGGCCTCCCCTCCGCCGGTCTTCTTCGACCTGACGACGCACACTACGGCCCTTCCGGAATTCCGAAGCCGGTAAAAGTATGGCGGTTTCCCCGAAAATGGCTGGCCCCTGCACCCGTCGGCCGTCGACTCGGTCGGCGGCAACATGAGAACAGCGGTCACCATCATGGAGCCTTTTCCAACCTCAGTTTGAGCAGGTGAGGTGGAGGGTGAGGACGGCCTGGACGCGGCTGGTGATGCGGGTGGTGCTGCACCGGAGCTTGCGCAGGAGCCGCCAGTTCTTGAGGTGGCGACGGCGGGTTCGACCAGGGCCCGGATCTTGGCCTGCGAGCGGTTCGCGGCCTGCTGGCCTTGGGACAGGTTCTCCCATCGACCCCGGAACGGCACGCGGACGGCCGGTCCGGCGGCCTGGTAGCCCTTGTCCGCCCAGCACGGGATACCTGCGGAAGCGAGGGCATCGAGGATGCCGTGTTCACGGGCGGCGCGGATGTCGTGGATGGCACCGGCCAGGGCGGGTGAAGCCCACAGCAGGCGGCCGGCCGGATCGGCGAGGATCTGGACGTTCATGCCGTGCCTCTTGTGCTTGCCTGAGTAAAACGGCCGGTCGGTGGCGATCCGGTCGATCGGCAGCAGGGTGCCGTCGAGCAGGACGAACGCTTTCCTTGACGCTTCGCGGACGGCTTGTCTGAGCGTGGGTGCCAGGGCTGCAAGGAGGTCGACGGCTTCGGTGATGTAGCGGTAAGCCGTGGTCGTGCCGATGCCGAACCCCGCGGCGAGCTGGGCGTAAGGGTGCCCGTTGCGCAGGTGGGCGTGGGCGAGCAGGGCTTGCCGGCCCGCGCTCAGCCGACGCCACCGACTGCCGATCGCACGACGGCGTTCGCGGATGCGGGCAGTGAGGAACCGAAGGTGCGAGCTGGACAGGTCCAGTCCGGACGGGTGGACAAGCATGTGGAGCCTCTGGCGGAACGGGTGATCTTGGTCGTGAACCCGTCTACCAGGGGCTTCACTCGTCTGTCACGCCAACTGCTGGACCACATCGGCAGGTTGGAGAAGGCTCAGTCAAGTCGGAGCCGAGTTTGTCGAGGCCCGGGAGAAGAGCTCGGTGTACAGCCTGGTGACCTCCCGGTGGCCTCCGACCCGACTCAGCACGTGCTCGGAACTTGAACGGGCACGTGTCGACCGCCGGTTGGCCCGATTCGGAACGTGTCAACGTGCGCCGGTGACGGCGCTGTCAGATGAACTGGTGGACTGGGACGTCCTGGCTCGACATCGGAGACCGGCACCCTCGCGGTGCCCCGATAGGCTCTCGCCGTTCTGAATTCGTGAACGCTGCCTCAGCGGGGGCTGCGTCCGCAGAGCGCGACAAGTCGGTCCGATGCGGATGCTGTGTCTGGTATCTCGACCGGTGGCGCCAGGATTCCGGTGCCCTGCGCAGCTTCGATCATCGGGCGAGCGATGGGAAGCAGTTCCTCGGCGACGTC
>NZ_JBHXRX010000138.1:0-2996 GCF_042714995.1 Streptomyces sp. NPDC058665 | reverse complement strand
TCCCGGAGCCGATGTTCAGCACATTGATAGGTTGCCTATGAACAAGTACTCATGTAAAAGTAGTCGTATGTCATCGATCAGGTTGTTCATCCTCGACACGTTCGCGAGGAACGGCGAGATGCACGGGCATAAGGTGCGCCTCCAGGCCGAGCGGGAGCATCTGCACCTGTGGACGGACGTGTCCGTGGGCAGCCTGTACCAGGCGATCAAGCGCCTGCTGGCTGAGGGCTTGCTCGAAGAGGTCAGGACCGAGAAGGAGGGCAATCTGCCCGAGCGTCAGGTGTACGGCATCACCGGTGAAGGGCGGCTGCGTCTCAAGGAACTCCAGTTGGAGAGTCTGCGCCACATCTGGATGAAACCGGACCCGTTCGACCTGGCCCTCACCCGCCTGGACCCGGAGAAGCTGGACGAGCTCCACACGGTGATCGCATCCCGGCTGGATGAACTCGCCTCCATGCTCTCGGACACCGAGGCGCTGAACGCCAACGCCATCGACGGCGGCTACCTGACGGTGAGCGAGGCACTGGCGGTCAGTCACAGTGCGCACAGGCTGCGCGCCGAAATCGCCTGGCTCCAGGAGGTCCTGGACGCGGTGCCCGAGATTGTCACCGATGAACGGACCCGCCAGCCCGACAGTCTCTGAATCACCGGATCCCGCCCCCTCGAATCCGCCCGCGTCGCGGTCGGCGCGACCGTTGCCCAGTAAGGAGCATGTCCCATGTCCGAACTCATCGAACCCTTCACCCTGTCCGTGCCGGAGGAACAGCTGACCGACCTGCGTGAGCGGCTCTCCCACACCCGGTGGCCCGATCCAGAGACCGTCCTGGACACCAGCCAGGGACCCCAGCTGGCGAAGCTCCGCGCGCTGCACGGCTACTGGCTCAACACCTACGACTGGCGGCGGTGCGAGAAGACCCTCAACGGCTTCGGCCAATCTCGCACCATCATCGATGGTCTGGGCATTCACTTCCTCCATGTGCGCTCGCCTGAGCCAGACGCCCTCCCGCTGGTCATGACCCACGGATGGCCCAGCTCCGTCCTCGATTTCCACAAGGTCATCGGCCCACTGACCGATCCCGCAGCCCACGGCGGTGACCCGCGGGACGCCTTCCATCTCGTGGTGCCGTCGCTGCCGGGATTCGGGTTCTCCGACCGGCCTACGGAACCCGGCTGGGGATTTCCCCGGATCGCCGATGCCTGGATCACGTTGATGGGCCGGCTCGGCTACCGGCGATGGGGCGCCCAGGGTGGCGACCTCGGATGCGCGGTCACCGACGAGATCGGCCGCAAGGCCCCCGACGGATGCGTCGGGCTGCACCTCAACTTCGCCATGTTCCCGCCGACGCCCGACGAGATCCGGGACGCCACCGAGCATGAGCAGGCAATGCTCGGCAGCGCCGCCTACTTCTGGGAGCACCTCTCAGGCTACGCCAAGGAGCAGGCAACCCGCCCTCAGACCATTGGCTACTCCCTCGCGGAGTCCCCCATCGGCCTGGCTGCCTGGATCTACGCAATGTTCCAGGACACCTGCGGCACGCCGGGGGACGCAGAAGCATCATTCACCCTGGACGAACTGCTCGACGACATCATGCTCTACTGGCTTCCCAACACCGGGACGTCCTCTGCGCGGACCTACTGGGAAATGGCACGGTCGGCACGGCCCTCCGCGCCGAACGCCGCCGCACCGATCGCACTGCCCACCGGATTCAGTATGTTCCCGGAGGAGCACGTCCGGAAGTCCCAGCGCTGGGTGGAACGCCGCTACAGCAACGTCGTTCACTTCAACGAGCTTGAGGTGGGCGGGCACTTCGCGGCCCTGGAACAACCGGCACTCTTCGTTGATGAAGTCCGGACCACCTTCCGTTCCTTGCGCTGAGCGCACCGCCGGCATCGGCACCTCCCACCGACAGCTTCCCCCCCCAAGGAAGGGCGATACGTCATGACACCCCTGCCCGGCGAACTCCTCAAACTGCTGAACCGGCCCAGCCCCTGCTTCATCGCCACCACCATGCCGGACGGCTCGCCCCAGCTCACCCAGACCTGGGTCGACACCGATGGCGAACACATCCTCATCAACACCGTCGAGGGCTACCGCAAAACCAAAAACGTTCAACGCGACCCTCGTGTGGCCGTCAGCATCGCCGACCCGGATGACACCTCCCGCTACTTCTCCGTACGGGGACGCGTCACCAGCGCCACGGCTGACGGCGCCGCCGAGAGCATCGAACATCTCTCCCAGAAGTACACAGGCCACCCCTACGCCTCGTACGGCGGCCCGGGCCAGACCCGGCTCCTGCTGACCATCACCGTCGACTCCGTCATCCATTCCCCCATGCACTAAGGCCAAAGGAGCCGTTATGACCAGCTTCCCCCACAGCGCCGGCGCCGCCCGCCCCTATGTCTGGGCGCCGGACCAGTCCCCGGCCTACTGGAACGTCGGCACGTACTGGAGAGTGCTCGCCGACGGCAGCCAGACCGACGGCCGGTCCTGCACGTTCGAGGAACTGTGTCCGCAAGGACTCGTCGCCCCACCGCACGTCCACGACAAGGAGGAAGAGGCGTTCTTCATCCTCGAAGGTGATTTCGTGTTCACCGTCGGAGACGAGGAGATACCGGCCGGACCCGGCAGCTACATCTACCTGCCGCCCCAGGTCCGCCACGGCTTCCGCGTCGAATCCGAAGTCGGCCGTGTCTACAACATGCTCACCCCGGCCGGATTTGAGCAGAACATCATCACCAACGGCCAGCACGCCCCCCAGGTCTCGATGCCCCCACCGGGAACGAGCGCCGTGCCGCTGTGGAGGCAATTGCGTACCTCCAGGCCCCCAGCTCCCTGGGACGACCCTGCCTGGGCGCCCGACTCGTCCTTTTAGAGTGCGGTACGCAATCTTATGCCCGGCCTATCATCGCTCGGTAGGGTGACATTGGGGCATCGTTGCCGGTCAAGCGTTCGTGATTCGCTTGGGTGGCGGGATGAGTGATCGCAAGCCGTACTC
>NZ_JBHXRX010000137.1:0-3004 GCF_042714995.1 Streptomyces sp. NPDC058665 | reverse complement strand
CCCGCCGGCGACGCCCTGCCCACCCCCTCGGAAGCGGCCGAGGCACCGGGCAACGACGCCGGACCGCTGGAGCGCCTGCTCCACGACAAGGGCAAGCTCTCCCGCCTCGACTACAACGCCAACACCGACTGGTGGAACGCCTCACTCGGCATCGGCTTCGGTATCTCCGCCGGACAGATCACCGCGGGGTTCAAGCTCTTCGGCATCGACATCACGCACGAGGAGAAGAACCAGGCGATCACCGGCAACCCGACGTACGCCAAGGGCCCCAAGAACGGCGGCGCACGGGAGTGGGTCGAGTGGAAGAACTGCACCCAGACGAAGCCGATCGTGTAGGGCGTGCCTTTTGGATCAGGCCGGACCCCGGGTCCCGAGCGGGACGGGGCGCCGGGCGCGGAGCCGTCACGCTGCCGTGACGACCTCGTTAACCCCGCCCCTGGTGAGGAGACATCCGGCACCTCCGATGGCAAGATCTGCGCAACTCACAACACCCTGTGGGCTGTTGCCCGTTCCCGCGTTGTCCGTTCCCGCTTGGAGGCGTCTTGTCCCCGCGCACCGCGTTCGTGTTGCCTGTAGTAGCCACCGCCGCCGCCCTCGTCGCCATGACCGGATGCACGAGCACCGAGACCACCGGGTCGTCCGACGGCTCGAAGGTGGAGCTGGTGAAGTCCGGGAAGCTCACGACCTGTACCCATCTGCCGTACGAGCCCTTCCAGTCCCGCCAGGACAACAAGATCGTCGGCTTCGACGTGGACCTGGTGGATCTGGTCGCCAAGGAGCTCGACGTCACCCAGGAGATCGTGGACACGCCTTTCGAGGGCATTCAGACGGGCGAGGACCTCAACGCCCGTAAGTGTGACGTCGCCGCCGCCGGCATGACGATCACGCCCGTACGTGAGGAGAACCTGGACTTCTCCGCCCCCTACTTCGAGGCCACCCAGGCGCTCATCACCAAGAAGGGCGCCGGTTACGACTCGCTGGCGGGCCTGAAGGGCAAGAAGCTGGGCGTCCAGCAGGGCACTACCGGTGAGGAGTACGCGAAGAAGAACGGCAAGGGCGTGGAGACCGTCCAGTTCGAGGACCTGGCTCTGCTGCTCACGGCCGTGAAGACCGGCCAGGTCGACGCCGCCGTCAACGACAACGGTGTCCTCTTCGAGTACGTGCGCAAGAACCCGGACACCGAGGTCACCGCCGAGTTCGAGACCGGCGAGCAGTACGGAGTGGGGGTGCGCACCGGGAACGACGCGCTGCGCGCGGAGATCGACAAGGTGATCAAGGCGGCCCAGGCCGACGGCCGTTACGACGCCATATACAAGAAGTGGTTCCCCGCCGCCCCCAAGAGTTGAGGAGCCAGCACCGATGTCCATGTCCCGCCGACAACGGGTCCGCCTCGTCCGAAGTGCGCAGTACGCCGTCCTGGCCGTCGTGCTGGTCGTCGTCGCCCAGGCCGCCGACTGGGACGAGATCCAGCGGGCGTTCTTCGATGTCGAGGTCGCCAAGGCCCAGTTCCCCGACATCATCACGACGGCGCTGGTCAACACCGTCGTCTACACCTTGCTCGGCTTCGGGTTCGGGCTGGCGCTGGGGCTGCTGCTCGCGCTGATGCGGCTGTCACAGGTGCCGCCGTACCGCTGGCTGGCCATCGTCTACATCGAGTTCTTCCGGGGCGTTCCGGCGCTACTGGTCTTCATCGCCCTCGGGTTCGGTGTGCCGCTGGCCTTCCAGGTGGCGATCAACCAGTACGTGACGGTGATGCTGGCCCTGGGCCTGGTCGGCGCCGCGTACATGGCGGAGACGATCCGGGCGGGTATCCAGGCCGTGCCCAAGGGGCAGACGGAGGCGGCGCGTTCGCTCGGGATGTCGCAGAGCCGGGCGATGGTGTCGATCGTCATCCCGCAGGCCCTGCGGATCGTACTGCCGCCGCTGACCAACGAGTTGATCCTGCTGACGAAGGACTCGTCGCTGGTCTATCTGCTGGGTCTGTCCCTGTCCCAGTACGAGCTGGCCAAGTTCGGCCGGGACGCCCTGAACCAGAACCGCAGCCTGACCCCGATCCTCATCGCCGGTCTCTGCTATCTGGTCATCACCCTGCCGCTGGGTCATCTGGTCCGGCGGCTCGAAGCGCGTACGGCAAGGGCGAGGTGAGCGCGGTGGAGGAACCGGTGGAGCTGGACCGCGAGGCACCGGCCATCGAAGTGCGGGCTCTGCACAAGTCGTTCGGCTCGCTGGAGGTCCTCGCCGGCGTCGACTTCACGGTCGCGCGCGGCGAGGTGGTGTGCGTCATCGGCCCTTCGGGGTCCGGCAAGTCGACGCTGCTGCGCTGTGTGAACCGGCTGGAGGAGCCGACGTCGGGCACCATCCTGGTGGCGGGCGCCGAGGTCACCGACCCGGACGTGGACATCGACAAGGTGCGCCGCGGCATCGGGATGGTCTTCCAGTCGTTCAACCTCTTCCCTCATCTGACGGCTCTTCAGAATCTGACGCTTCCTCAGCGCCGGGTGCTGGGGCGCGACAAGGCGGAGGCGGCGCGGGTCGCCCGCGAGCGGCTGGCGCGGGTCGGTCTGACCGACAAGGAGTCGTCGTATCCCGCTCAGTTGTCCGGCGGGCAGCAGCAACGGGTGGCGATCGCACGGGCGTTGGCGATGGACCCGCGGCTGATGCTCTTCGACGAGCCGACGTCCGCGCTCGACCCCGAACTGGTGGGTGACGTCCTCGCGGTGATGCGCTCGCTCGCCGACGAGGGGATGACGATGCTCGTCGTCACGCACGAGATGAGCTTCGCCAGGGAGGTCGCAGACCGGGTCGTCTTCATGGACGGCGGGGTCATCGTCGAGGAGGGGCCCCCGGCCCAGGTGATCGGCGCCCCGAGCTATGCCCGCACCCAGTCCTTCCTCTCCCGCGTCCTCGACCCGGCCGCCGCCGGGCTGAGCGAGGGCAGGGCGCGGACCACGAAGGAGTAGCGGGACGGCAAGCGGCGCGGCCCCACGGTGAACTCCCGTGGGGC
>NZ_JBHXRX010000136.1:0-3097 GCF_042714995.1 Streptomyces sp. NPDC058665 | reverse complement strand
TTTGCGGAGAGTTGGTCACAGATCTCGTCCGGGATGTGCATACCACACCAACGAGCCCCAGGCCGGGAAGCAACACCTTGATGATCTGCAAGCCCTAAGGGTTATCCCGTAACTGCTGGTCACGGGTGGGATGATCTTGCCGTGGCTGGTGTGATCACGGCGTCGGAGCCGTCCTGGACAGCCCCGTTCACCGGGCTGAGCCCTCGTCTGTTCGCCAAGCTGGTGACCGTACTGCGGCGCGAGGGTGCGGATGCGGTCCGCAAGGGCCGGCCGTGGAGTCTCCCGCTGGAGGACCGGGCTCTGCTGGTCGCGGCCTACTGGCGCACGAACGTGACGATGCGCCGGCTCGCCCCGCTCTTCGGGGTGTCCAAGTCGGCAGCGAACCGCATCATCGACCACCTCGGGCCGATGTTCGCGCTCCAGCCCCGCCGGCGGTTCGCCAAGGACACCGTGCTCATCGTGGACGGCACCCTGGTCCCGACCCGGGACCACGCCGTGGCGGAGCAGTCCAAGAACTACCGGTACTCGACCAACCACCAGGTCGTCATCGACGCCGGCACCCGCCTGGTCGTCGTCGGCCGACCCCTGCCCGGCAAACGCGCTCAGCGGACGCAGCACGAACTCCAGCCGCCGCAGGCGCTCGCAGCTCATCGGACGCTCCCGCTGGTCTCGCGGACCGAGTCCGCGATCGGGGACCTTCGAGGTTGAGGACTGTGACGGGGACCGCGCCGTCGGTGCCGGCATCGACACCGGGAGCGGCGGGGCGACGTACTCGTTGATGCCGAATTCGAGTTCCAACCCGGCCGAGACGAGGCCGAAGATCGGGCCGAGCCTGGTCGTTCATCTGCGGTCGGACGATCGGATCCCGGATCATTCAGCGGGCGCGTAGATCACGATCCAGTGGTCCCGTTCGGCGTCGTGGAGCATCTCGCTCTGGAAGGCCAGCCGTCCTCGGGTCGGGTGGGCCAGGTGTTTCACGGCGGACCGCCCTGCCGTGACCTCGCCTTGCGCCCAGTGGCTCCGAAAGGTGGCACTGGTCGCTGAGAGCTCCGTGAACAGGGACCGGAGGTACTGGTCGTTCGGGTATCGGCCCATCGCCGAGCGGAGCTCCGCCGTGGCCCACCGGGCGTACTGGTGGGCTCCCTCGTCTCCGAGGATGTGGCGAGCCGTGGCCGTGAAGCCCTGGTGGACGATGTTGCGCCGGTACCGGCCCACGCTGGACAGCGGCCCGAGGAGCTCGGCGGCGGCGGCGTTGCGCGCCATCACGTCCAGGCGCCCGTCGTGGACGGTGACGGGGACGGTGTCGTCGAGGCCGCGCAGCAGTCGGAGGAGTCCTGGCCGGATTTCGCTGTCAGGGGCGAGCGGCTCGGGGGGCAGCTCGCCGGCGAGTCGGAACAGGTGATCCCGCTCGGCGGCCGTGAGGCCGAGGGCCCGTGCCAGCGCGGTGAGGACCTCCCGCGACGGACGCGGCGCCCGCCCCTGCTCGAGGCGGGTGTAGTACTCGACGGAGATCCCGGCGGCCTCGGCCAGCTCCTGCCGTCGCAGCCCCGGGACCCGTCGCCGTGACGCCGGCCAGTCGGTTGGCTGCTTGGGCGGTGCCATCATGGCGCGCTGATGACGCAGATACTTCCCGAAGTCCACCCTGGTCCTCGTCGGCATGAACACCATTCTGCCCCCCGGCCATCCGTTGACTGGCCCTCCCAGTACCAGGCTCGAGAGAGTCTTCCCCGTCTGCCGAAGGTACCGCAGGGTTGCCGTGGAGCGCGACGTGTGCCGGGTGGCACGAGCGCTCCTCCACTGCACCCGCATCCAACAAGGGAGGGCCCTCGTGCCCACGAACCGCATCGCTCTCGTCACCGGAGCCAACCAGGGCATGGGCAAGCAGGTCGCGAAAGAGCTGGTCTCCGACGGCGTCACCGTGTTCGTCGGGTCCCGCGACCTCGCCCGCGGCGAGACGGCGGCCGCCGAGATCGGCGACGGTGCCACCGCGCTCCAGCTCGACGTGACCGACGCGGCGTCGATCGCCTCGGCCGCCGAGCGGATCCGTGAGGAGGCCGGCCGGCTCGACCTGCTCGTCAACAACGCGGGTATCTCCACCACCCGCGCCGACGTCCGCGACTTGGCCGAGCTCCGCGCCATGTCGGAGACGAGCATCGCACCGCTCGACGAGGTGCGGGCCGTCTGGGAGGTGAACGTCTTCGGCGCCCTGGCGGTGTACCAGGCCATGCTGCCACTGCTTCGCAAGTCATCGGATGCGCGAATCGTGAACGTCACGAGCGCACTGGGCTCGCTGACAATCGCTGCCGACCCGACCCTCCCGGTCCACTCGGCCTTCGAGCCGATCTACGCCGCATCGAAGACGGCGCTCAACGCCGTGACGCTGTCCATGATGATCGAGCTGGAAGCGACCGACATCAAGGTCAACCTCGTCTCACCGGGGTTCGCGAACACCGCACTGGTCAACTTCGAGGGGACGGAGTCGGTCGAGGACGCCGTCCGTGAGGTGGTGCGCGTCGCCCGCCTCGGGCCGACCGGGCCGACCGGCACCTTCACCACCTGGGAGGGCATGGACGTCCCATGGTGACCGCTCCCGACAGAAGGTCAGCGCCTGGATGCGACGACAAGGACGATCGTGGTGATGGGCCACGCCGACCTGCATGTCTACCGCCCGGCTCTGCACCATGCGCCGGCTGAACCCGCCCGGCCGCGTAGGATCCGCGACCGCGGCCACGGCGGCATGCCCCCAACAGGGGTAACAGTGGAGCCCGCCTTCACGGCCCAGACCGATGCCGACGAGGACCTGGACTGGGCCGTCTCGATGGACTCGACGATCGTGCGCGCTCACCAGCACGCTGCCGGGGCCGCGAAAAGGGGCCCCGGTCGGCGAGCCGCCCGACCATGCCATCGGCCGGCCCTGCGGAAGACCGACCACAAAGATCCCTCTCGCCGACGCCCACTGCCGGCCTCTGGCTTTCGTTCTCACCGCCGGACAGGCCGACGACGCGCCCGCTTTTCCGGACGTGATGGCCCAACTTCGCGTCCCTCGCCCACGCGGGCGGCCCCGGACCAGGCCGGACATGGTTCTGGCCGACAAGGC
>NZ_JBHXRX010000135.1:0-3495 GCF_042714995.1 Streptomyces sp. NPDC058665 | reverse complement strand
CCCTCGCCCTGCCCCAACCCCGAAAAGACCGCACCACACAAACGCGGAGTCCCCGTCAGCGAACCGACGAGGACTCATGAACGATCGAGGCTAACTGACGTGGTGTTTTCGCGACGCCCTCCGCCTCTGCCCCTATTTGCCGCCCCGGCTGACCTCCGCCAACCAGTCGGATCTTCTCCTGTTCGCTTACAGCGACCGCACGGGCGCGCACGAGTCTTCGCTGTACAACCTGCCAGCCTGCGGGGGTGGAGGAATCGTTTCTCATGGCCTGCGGCCTGCGGCCTGCGCACGAAAGATTCCCGCTGGCTGCCCTTCGACTGCATCGTCCGGGACGCCGAGAACAACCCCTACCTGGCCTGGCTCGACCGCAAGAGCCATGACCGTTCTCAGCGCCAACCGCTGTACCAATGCTCCCCGAGACCGGTGTTCCGGGCTGCGGCCGGTATCGCGAAGAGGAGGGTCCCGTCAGAGGGCCGATCTGCTCGGATGGGCCGCGCGAAGCTTCTGTCGGATTCGGACTCGCTCAACGATTTAGCTCGTCCCGGCGTGACCGCGTCGGTCACTTCGTTGTGAGCAGGCCCAGTGGTGAGTCGTCCGTGAGAGCTGTGAGCATGTCGTTCCACGGGGCATCGTCGAGTCCCAGAGCGTGGCGCAGGAAGGCGATCGTGGCTCGGTTGACGAGTGCGACGTGCTCCGGGTTCTCGTCGGTGGTCTCGGTGACCTGGTACCCAGGCACACCTCCCAGGGAGTGTTCGGCGCCGTGCAGGGCGAGCAGTGCTTTCTCCGGGGGGCTCTGGTGGTAGCCGTCGCTCCACCAGTCGGGTTCGCGGGTTGTCATCGGGGAGTGGTCGTGGTCGCCGTAGACGATGAGTGCGGGCGTCGACATGAGCGTGAAGTCGGGGTTCATGGAGGGGAGTTGTTCGGCGGCCCAGGGTGTGAGGTCCTCCTGTCCGTGTCCGGCGAGGGCGAGCAGCGCGCCGGCGCGTACGCGGGGGTCGGTCATACTCGGTCCCGGTCGCCCGTCGGTGTCGACGATGCGGGCGCCGAGCAGGGCGCTGGCGGTGGTGGCGCCCCAGGAGTGCCCGGCGACTGCGATGCGGTCGCGGTCCAGGCGCCCGGTCAGGCCGGGCAGTGCGGCCTCGACGAGGTCGAGATGGTCGAGGATCGCGGTGAGGTCGTTGATGCGGTGGCGCCACATGTCGGGTACGCGCGGGTCGTCCTGCGGGATCGCGAGGGTGCGCGAGTCGAGGTGGGTGGGCTGGACGACGGCGAAGCCGTGGGCCGCCCAGTGGTCGATGAGCGGGGCGTAGGCGGACATGTTCGAGCCGAAGCCGTGGGAGAACACGACGACGGGGAGCCCAGCGCCGTCAGTGGGTGCGGTGACTCGGACATGGAGTTCGGTGCCGCGACCAGAGGTGGGAACGACGACCGGGGCGACGGATAGAACGGCAGTTATGGTCACAGGGGTGGGCCTTTCGGGATGAGACAGCAGAGGAGCGCGACTGGGGCGGTTGCGACGGGAGCGCGGACGCAGCGCTCAGGCGTCGGTCGTGGCCCGGGGGTGGGTCAGGTCGTCACGGCGGCGCGCTGGGTACGTGGGCGTCGGCGCTGCAAGGGTGTGGTGATGGCGGGTGGTTGGTAGGCCATAGCCAGGGGGCTGACGTCGGTGCCTGGGGGGACGATGGCGTCGATGGCGTCGAGGAGGTCGTCGTCGAGGACGACCTCAGCGCCGGCGAGCAGGTCGTCGAGGTGGTGCATCGTGCGTGGGCCGACCAACGCCGATGTGACATCGGGGTGGGTGAGGACGAAGGCCATCGCCATGTGGGCCAGGGAAAGCCCCGTCTGGTCGGCGAGCGGGACGAGGGCTTCGACCGCGTCGAGTCGTCGCTCGTCAGTCATGTGGGCGAACCCGTAGGTGGTGCGGTGGGTATCGCTTTGCCGGCCCTTGCGGTAGCGCCCGGTGAGCATGCCTCCGGCGAGTGGGCTCCACACGAAGGTGCCCATTCCGTAGCGGCGGCAGGTGGGTAGTACCTCGCGCTCGATGCCGCGGTCGAGGATGGAATAGGGCGACTGCTCGGTACGGAAGCGGGCGAGCCCACGGCGTTCGGCGACCCATTGGGCCTCGACGATCTCCGAGGCGGGGAACGTGGAGGATCCGATGACGCGTACCTTGCCGCTGCGCAGCAGATCGGTCATCGCCGAGAGCGTTTCCTCGACGTCGACGTCGGGGTCGGGCCGGTGGACCTGGTAGAGGTCGATGTAGTCGGTACCCAGACGCCGCAGCGAGTTCTCGACCTCGGTGATGATCCAGCGCCGCGAGTTGCCCCGCTGGTTTGGATCATCCCCCATCGGGCCGTGCACCTTCGTGGCCAGCACGACGTTGTCACGACGGCCCTGCAGGGCCTTGCCGACGATCTCCTCGGACTCGCCGCGCGAGTACATGTCGGCGGTGTCGATGACGTTGATGCCGGCGTCGAGCGCCCGGTGGATGATGCGGATCGCGTCGTCGTGGTCGGGGTTGCCCATCGCCCCGAACATCATCGCGCCGAGCGAGTAGGGGCTGACTCGAATCCCGGTACGTCCGAGATTGCGGTATTCCATCGTCCTCCTTCGGACAGTGCGGGTGGGAGCGAGGTCGGTTACGGGTGGCGTGGTCCGCGTGTCAGCGGTCGAGCTTGAGTGCGCCGTGGCCGACGTGGGCCGTCTCGGCGATGGTGCGGATCAGATTCAGCAGGTCTTCGTGCAGGCGGTCGGTCATGCGGCCCTCGGCGACACTGCGTTCGAAGGCTTGGTTGATGCCTCTGATCGCCGCGCGGCCGGCGGCCTCGAACGGGTCCTCCTGGTCGGTGCCGTCGAAGGGGAACTTGGTCCCGGTGATCCGGCGCGACACCTCGACCTCGGCCAGGGCGACGACGCCGGGATTGGCGAGCGTCATCGCGCGGGTCAGCGTCGCCTCCTCGTGGTCGAGGTGGTCACGCAGGTCGCGCCACCACTTGTCGACGAGCTCGATGAAGTCGACGGACGGATCGGCGTAGTAGAGGGCGATGAGTCGCTGCTCGCGTTCGGCCGGCCATTCGGCGATGAAGTCGAGCTTGGAGGGGAAGTAGCCCGTCACCGTTCGCGGGGCCACGTCGGCGGCCTCGGCGATGTCGGCGATGGTCGTCCCCTCATAGCCGTGTTCGACGAACAGCCGCAGGGCGGTGTGCAGGATGTGGCGCCGACGGCGCGCCTTGTTCCGCTCCCGCAGTCCGGGACCGTTCCTTGTCGTCACCGCGTCCTCCCTCGGGCCGTTCGTCACCGTGCAACCTTTGCCATCCGCAGCATACACACATCGCACAGCATAGATGCCTCCTTGTGCAAATTTGCTTTCCATGGCAAGATTTTCGTCGACGGCTTGAACTTGTGTCCGCACGGACGGCAACTACCTGCGGACCGCGCATAGGAGATGGTCTTGAACACTGCATACGCCGACGCATCCGGTTTCCCGGTCGGTGA
>NZ_JBHXRX010000134.1:0-4415 GCF_042714995.1 Streptomyces sp. NPDC058665 | reverse complement strand
TCGCCGGCATGGTCGCCGCGATCGCCACCGGCGACACCCCCTCGCAGCTGGAGGAGCGCGGCGTCACGCCCACGGCGTGGATGGCCGCGACCACCGCCAAGTTCGACGGCTACACGATCATCGAGAAAGACCTCGTCGACAACGCCGTCGGGGACGCCGCGCAAATCTCGGACGACGCCAGGAACGACGCCATCATCAACGGCGCGATCGTGGTGATCGCCCTGCTGGCGGCCTTCGTGCTGGCCGGCATGATGGCGCGGCAGATGAGCCGGGCGATGCGCCAGCTCCGTACGGCCGCCTTCGGCATCGCCGAGCAGCGCCTGCCGATGCTGGTCGACCAGCTCTCCCGGACCGAGCCCGGCCGGGTCGACACCCGCGTACAGCCCATCCCGATCGACTCCAGGGATGAGATCGGCGAGGTCGCGCGCGCCTTCGACCAGGTGCACCGCGAGGCCGTCAGGCTCGCCGCCGAGCAGGCCATGCTGCGGGGCAACGTCAACGCGATCTTCACCAACCTCTCGCGGCGCAACCAGTCCCTGATCGAGGGGCAGTTGACCCTGATCACCGATCTGGAGAACAACGAGGCCGAGCCGGAGCAGCTGGAGAACCTCTTCAAGCTGGACCACCTCGCGACCCGTATGCGCCGCAACGGCGAGAACCTGCTGGTCCTCGCCGGTGAGGAGCCGGGGCGGCGCTGGAACCAGCCGGTGCCGCTGGTCGACGTACTGCGTGCCGCGTCCTCCGAAGTGGAGTCGTACGAGCGCATCGAGCTGACCGGGGTGCCGGAGACCGACATCCACGGCCAGGCCGTGACCGACCTCGTGCACCTGCTCGCCGAGCTGCTGGAGAACGCGACGACGTTCTCCTCGCCGCAGACCAAGGTGCGGGTGACCGCGACCCGGCTGCCCGACGGCCGCGTGATGATCGAGATCCACGACAAGGGCATCGGCCTCACCGCCGAGGACTTCGCCGACATCAACCACAAGCTGGCCAACCCGCCCACCGTGGACGCCGCGGTGTCCCAGCGCATGGGGCTGTTCGTGGTCGGCCGGCTGGCCGACCGGCACGGCGTACGGGTGCAGTTGCGGCCCTCCGGTGAGCAGGCGGGCACCACGTCGCTGGTCATGCTCCCGGACGCGATCACGCACGGTGGCGGCGGCGAGCAGCCGGCGCCCGACGACTTCACCGTCTCGCAGATCATTCCGGAGCAGCAGGGCGCGACGTTCGAGCCGGAGTCGGGGGAGCTGTCGGCGCCGATGCTGACGGCGGCCGAACTCGGCTTCGACGACTCCCGTTACGACGAGGGGGCCGGGGCGGCGGATCCGCGCAGTCTCGACCCGGTCAACCGCTCCCTCATGCGCGACGAGCGCCGCGCGGCCCTGGGCGGTGGCAACGGCGCAGCCACGGCCCTGCCCGGCGGCGAGCAGCCGCTCTACGGCGACCAGACCGAGGGCCAGTACGCGCCGCAGGAGGCCGCGTACGACCAGAACGGCTACGCCGCCGCGGGAGGTGCCGCCGACGGCGGACAGGCCTACGAGGGCGCGGCGTACGACGCGTACGCGACCCCCGACGGCTACCAGACGGGCGGCGCGGACGGCTATCGGACGGCCGACGGATACCAGGCGCAGCAGGACCCGCTGGGCGGCGGCTATTCGGAAGGGGCCTACGAGGCTCCTCAGGCGGACGGGGCGGGTTACGACAACCTCTTCGCCCCCCAGGCCGACCAGGGTGGCTGGAGCGACCAGAACGGCTACCAGGGCGGGTACCAGCCGGACCGGCAGGCCGAATCGGAATCGTCCGACGGCGCTGCGGCGGGCACCCCGGAGCGCGTAGAATTCGAACGTCCGGGGCCCTCGCCGAGCACCAGTCACACGATGACGGGGGCGGGTCTGCCGCGCCGTGGCAGCACCTCGCAGCCGAAGCCTCAGTCATGGCAGCCGGCCGGCGGGGACGAGGGGCAGTCGAACGGTCAGGCCGGCGGTCGGACCGATCTCTTCGGCGGGACCTCACCCCTGGCCGCCACGCCGAAGAAGCCCGCTCAGGCTTTCCAGGCTCCCGACCAGCAGGCGGGGACCGCCGAGACACAGCAGACGAACGAGAACGACGACACGTACACACCGACAGCCCCGCCGCAGAACGGACGGAGTGAGACGGACGCCGCGGACGACTGGCGTTCGACGAACGACGACCGTTGGCAGCGGGCCGAGAAGCTCCGCGAGCCGAAGGCCGGCGGGATCACCCCGTCGGGACTCCCCCGGCGCGTTCCCAAGGCCAACCTGATCGAGGGAACCGCGGAGCAGACGCCGCAGAACGGCCCCCAGGTCTCACGCGCGCCGGAGGATGTACGTGGCAGGCTGAGCAACCTGCGGCGCGGCGTCCAGCGGGGCCGCAACGCGGGGGCGGGCAACGCGGGGGCGGGCAACGCGGGAACAACGGGGACGGATACGAACGGACCGGGTCGAGGCCCGGGCAGTACCTACAACCAGGAGCGTTAGTGTGAGCCCGATGAGCCAGGCGGCGCAGAATCTCAACTGGTTGATCACCAACTTCGTGGAGCACACCCCCGGGGTGTCCCACACCGTGGTGGTCTCCGCCGACGGACTCCTGCTTGCCATGTCCGAGGGCTTCCCGCGTGACCGCGCCGACCAACTCGCGGCCGTCGCCTCGGGCCTGACCTCGCTGACCGCCGGGGCCTCCAGGATCTTCGAGGGCGGTGCCGTCACCCAGACCGTGGTGGAGATGGACCGCGGATTCCTCTTCCTCATGTCCATCTCCGACGGCTCCTCGCTGGCCGTCCTCGCGCACCCCGAGGCCGACATCGGCCTGGTGGGCTACGAAATGGCTCTGCTCGTCGACCGGGCGGGGACGGTGCTGACGCCGGACCTGCGCGCCGAACTCCAGGGAAGTCTTCTCAACTAACAGACGGACAGTGCGTTTCGCGCCATCGCACCATAGGGTTCGGTGGCGCGGCTCCACAGAACAGAAACCGGCGACCGGAGTCGGAGGAGGAAACGGTGGCAACACCCCCAGGCGGACATCCTTATGAGGGTGGCCGACAGGTCCCGGGTGAGCGTGCCCGGAACCACTTCAACTCCCCCTCCACGCCGGGCGGGAACGGCGGTCAGGGCGGGCAGTGGGACGGCGGCGGACAGCCGTATCATCCACAGCAGCAGACGTACCAGCAGTCTCAACAGCCGTACGGAGAACAGCAGTCGTACGGTCAGGGTCAGCAACAGCCGTACGGACAACAGCAACCGTACGGTCAGGGGCAACAGCAGCCGTACGGACAGCAACCCTCGTACGGCCGGCCGACACCCCGGATCCAGCCGGTTCAGCCGAGGCGCCACCAGGAGCCGGAGCCCGCCGCGCACAACCCGTTGGTACGTCCGTACGCCATGACCGGCGGCCGGACGCGGCCGCGGTACCAGCTCGCCATCGAGGCACTGGTCAGCACGACGGCCGATCCGTCCAGGCTGCAAGGGCAGTTGCCCGAGCACCAGCGGATCTGCCGGCTCTGTTTCGAGATCAAATCGGTCGCCGAGATTTCGGCACTGCTCTCCATCCCCCTGGGCGTCGCCCGGATCCTCGTAGCCGACCTGGCGGAGGCCGGACTTGTCGCCATTCACCAACCCGGCGGCGACGAGACCGCCGGGGGCCAACCAGATGTGACACTGCTCGAAAGGGTGCTCAGTGGACTTCGCAAGCTCTAGCGGCGGTGCAGCCCGCTCAACCACCAGCGCGAAGATCGTGGTGGCGGGCGGATTCGGCGTGGGCAAGACCACGTTCGTCGGCGCCGTCTCGGAGATCAACCCGCTGCGTACCGAAGCCGTCATGACCAGCGCCTCCGCCGGCATCGACGACCTCACCCACACCGGAGACAAGACCACCACCACGGTGGCCATGGACTTCGGCCGTATCACCCTTGACCAGGACCTGATCCTCTACCTGTTCGGCACGCCCGGACAGGACCGTTTCTGGTTCATGTGGGACGACCTGGTGCGCGGCGCGATCGGCGCCGTCGTCCTCGTCGACACCCGCCGCCTCGCCGACTGCTTCCCCGCCGTCGACTACTTCGAGAACTCGGGACTCCCGTTCGTCATCGCCCTCAACGGCTTCGACGGACACCAGCCCTACACCCCCGACGAAGTCCGTGAGGCACTCCAGATCGGCCCCGACACCCCGATCATCACGACCGACGCCCGGCACCGCGCCGACGCCAAGAGCGGACTCATCACCCTCGTGGAACACGCGCTCATGGCACGACTTCGCTGAACCGGTTCCGCCGGACGGCAACGGCAGACGGCAGAGGCCCCGCACTCCGAGGAGTGCGGGGCCCGGAAGCAAAACAAAAAAACGAACCCAACAAACATACCAAAATACACGATTAACAGATAGACATGCAAAAAGCCGTCCCG
>NZ_JBHXRX010000133.1:3862-5078 GCF_042714995.1 Streptomyces sp. NPDC058665 | reverse complement strand
GTTCGTTGTCTCAGAACTAACACAGTGGACGCGAGCAACTGAGGACAAGCCCTCGGCCTATTAGTACCGGTCAACTCCACACCTCACAGTGCTTCCATATCCGGCCTATCAACCCAGTCGTCTACTGGGAGCCTTACCCCATCAAGTGGGTGGGAGCCCTCATCTCGAAGCAGGCTTCCCGCTTAGATGCTTTCAGCGGTTATCCCTCCCGAACGTAGCCAACCAGCCATGCCCTTGGCAGAACAACTGGCACACCAGAGGTTCGTCCGTCCCGGTCCTCTCGTACTAGGGACAGCCCTTCTCAAGACTCCTACGCGCGCAGCGGATAGGGACCGAACTGTCTCACGACGTTCTAAACCCAGCTCGCGTACCGCTTTAATGGGCGAACAGCCCAACCCTTGGGACCGACTCCAGCCCCAGGATGCGACGAGCCGACATCGAGGTGCCAAACCATCCCGTCGATATGGACTCTTGGGGAAGATCAGCCTGTTATCCCCGGGGTACCTTTTATCCGTTGAGCGACGGCGCTTCCACAAGCCACCGCCGGATCACTAGTCCCGACTTTCGTCCCTGCTCGACCCGTCGGTCTCACAGTCAAGCTCCCTTGTGCACTTACACTCAACACCTGATTACCAACCAGGCTGAGGGAACCTTTGGGCGCCTCCGTTACCCTTTAGGAGGCAACCGCCCCAGTTAAACTACCCATCAGACACTGTCCCTGATCCGGATCACGGACCCAGGTTAGACATCCAGCACGACCAGAGTGGTATTTCAACGACGACTCCACCTGAACTGGCGTCCAAGCTTCACAGTCTCCCACCTATCCTACACAAGCCGAACCGAACACCAATATCAAACTGTAGTAAAGGTCCCGGGGTCTTTCCGTCCTGCTGCGCGAAACGAGCATCTTTACTCGTAGTGCAATTTCACCGGGCCTATGGTTGAGACAGTCGAGAAGTCGTTACGCCATTCGTGCAGGTCGGAACTTACCCGACAAGGAATTTCGCTACCTTAGGATGGTTATAGTTACCACCGCCGTTTACTGGCGCTTAAGTTCTCAGCCTCGCCACACCGAAGTGTGACTAACCGGTCCCCTTAACGTTCCAGCACCGGGCAGGCGTCAGTCCGTATACATCGCCTTACGGCTTCGCACGGACCTGTGTTTTTAGTAAACAGTCGCTTCTCGCTGGTCTCTGCGGCCACCCCCAGCTCACAC
>NZ_JBHXRX010000133.1:1770-3768 GCF_042714995.1 Streptomyces sp. NPDC058665 | reverse complement strand
CCGATCACCAGAAATGGCCCCCCTTCTCCCGAAGTTACGGGGGCATTTTGCCGAGTTCCTTAACCATAGTTCACCCGAACGCCTCGGTATTCTCTACCTGACCACCTGAGTCGGTTTAGGGTACGGGCCGCCATGAAACTCGCTAGAGGCTTTTCTCGACAGCATAGGATCATCCACTTCACCACAATCGGCTCGGCATCAGGTCTCACCCTGTATGAGAGACGGATTTGCCTATCTCTCGGGCTACACCCTTACCCCGGGACAACCACCGCCCGGGCTGGACTACCTTCCTGCGTCACCCCATCGCTTGCCTACTACCACCTCGGGTCAACGGCTCCACCACTTTCCATTCCCCGAAGGGTCCGGAACGGCTTCACGGTCTTAGCATCAGAGGATTCAACACTGGGCGTTTCAAAGCGGGTACCGGAATATCAACCGGTTGTCCATCGACTACGCCTGTCGGCCTCGCCTTAGGTCCCGACTTACCCTGGGCAGATCAGCTTGACCCAGGAACCCTTAGTCAATCGGCGCACACGTTTCCCACGTGTGTATCGCTACTCATGCCTGCATTCTCACTCGTGAACCGTCCACCACTGCCTTCCGGCGCGGCTTCACCCGGCACACGACGCTCCCCTACCCATCCCAGCGGGCGTTGGCCCTCATGCTGGAATGACACGACTTCGGCGGTACGCTTGAGCCCCGCTACATTGTCGGCGCGGAATCACTTGACCAGTGAGCTATTACGCACTCTTTCAAGGATGGCTGCTTCTAAGCCAACCTCCTGGTTGTCTCTGCGACTCCACATCCTTTCCCACTTAGCGTACGCTTAGGGGCCTTAGTCGATGCTCTGGGCTGTTTCCCTCTCGACCATGGAGCTTATCCCCCACAGTCTCACTGCCGCGCTCTCACTTACCGGCATTCGGAGTTTGGCTAAGGTCAGTAACCCGGTAGGGCCCATCGCCTATCCAGTGCTCTACCTCCGGCAAGAAACACACGACGCTGCACCTAAATGCATTTCGGGGAGAACCAGCTATCACGGAGTTTGATTGGCCTTTCACCCCTAACCACAGGTCATCCCCCAGGTTTTCAACCCTGGTGGGTTCGGTCCTCCACGACCTCTTACAGCCGCTTCAACCTGCCCATGGCTAGATCACTCCGCTTCGGGTCTTGAGCGCGCTACTAAACCGCCCTATTCGGACTCGCTTTCGCTACGGCTTCCCCACACGGGTTAACCTCGCAACACACCGCAAACTCGCAGGCTCATTCTTCAAAAGGCACGCAGTCACGAGACAAGAGCAAGCTCTTGCCCGACGCTCCCACGGCTTGTAGGCACACGGTTTCAGGTACTATTTCACTCCGCTCCCGCGGTACTTTTCACCATTCCCTCACGGTACTATCCGCTATCGGTCACCAGGGAATATTTAGGCTTAGCGGGTGGTCCCGCCAGATTCACACGGGATTTCTCGGGCCCCGTGCTACTTGGGTGATTCTCAAACGAGCCGTCAATGTTTCAGCTACGGGGGTCTTACCCTCTACGCCGGACCTTTCGCATGTCCTTCGCCTACATCAACGGTTTCTGACTCGCCGACCGGCCGGCAGACCGGTCAAAAGAACTCCCACAACCCCGCATGCGCAACCCCTGCCGGGTATCACACACATACGGTTTGGCCTCATCCAGTTTCGCTCGCCACTACTCCCGGAATCACGGTTGTTTTCTCTTCCTGCGGGTACTGAGATGTTTCACTTCCCCGCGTTCCCTCCACACTGCCTATGTGTTCAGCAGCGGGTGACAGCCCATGACGACTGCCGGGTTTCCCCATTCGGACACCCCCGGATCAAAGCTCGGTTGACAGCTCCCCGGGGCCTATCGCGGCCTCCCACGTCCTTCATCGGTTCCTGGTGCCAAGGCATCCACCGTGCGCCCTTAAAAACTTGGCCACAGATGCTCGCGTCCACTGTGCAGTTCTCAAACAACGACCAACCACCCACCACCCCCAC
>NZ_JBHXRX010000132.1:0-5838 GCF_042714995.1 Streptomyces sp. NPDC058665 | reverse complement strand
CCTGGAAGGCGCTCGCCGGGCAGCCTACCTGTGCTCCGCACACCCCGATGACCGGCCCCGGCCCTCGGCCCCGGTCCCGTCAGGTGTGGAGACGCAGCGTCCAGAGAATGGTCATCTCACCGGTGACCGCGCCGTCCTCCCGGTTGAAGACGACGGTGACGGGTATCTCGGGGCGCCCACCCTCGTCGAGTTCGGCGACGACCTCCGCCACCGGCCGGTCCACGGTTGCCGTCGCCGTGACGACGCCCTTGGCGAGCTTCTTGTAGCTGATCTCCGCCTTGACGACGAGCGGAACGGCGCGGGTGAGCTGGTCGCCGAAGGCGGCGAGCACGACGGCGCCGCTGACGGTGTCGCCGAGTGTGAACATCGCGCCGGCGTGCGGGCCGCCCACATGGTTGTGGAAGGGGGGCTGGTCCGGCAGCCGTACGACGGCGCGCTCGGCGGTGGTTTCGAGGAACTCCATGTTGAGCGTCTTCGCCATGGGCACGGTGGCGGCGAGCATCTCGCCGACGGTCATCTCATCAGAACTCATACGGCGCGATATTACCCACGGGTAGCCTCAGTTGCCATCCTGCGACAGGGCGGCCGTAGCAGTGCGGGCACGACCCCTCTATCGTTACTCGCCATGTGGCCAGGACAGCAGCCGCCCGGGGGCGAGCAAAACCCGCAGGATCCGAATTCGAACCCGTACCAGCAGCCGGGGTACCAGCAGCCGAATCCCTACCAACAGCCGGGATATCAGCAGCCTGGTTATCAGCAGCAGCCGGGACCTCAGCAGCCCAACCCGTACCAGCAGCCGACCGTGCCGCAGTACGCGGTCCCGGGCGGTCCCGGCGGCCCCGATCCCTCTCGGGACAAGAAGCGCACCAAGATGGTCGCGATCATCGCCGCTTCGGCTGTCGTCGTGGCGGCGGCGGCCACGGGCTTCTTCGTGATGCAGGGCGACGACAAGAGCTCGAACGTCGCCGAGGACCCCAAGGCGTCCACGTCGGAGGAGCCGAAGGCGAAGCCGTCGGCCTCGGGCAACCCGCGCGACGGGTCGGGCGCCGAGCCCATGATCGCGGGCTGGAAGGTCGTCACCAACCCCAACCACGGGACGCAGTTCGACGTCCCCGCCGACTGGGTGGTCGAGAAGCCCGACGTCTTCTCGGGTTTCGAGGACGTCGAGAAGGGTGACGGCTCACCCGCGATCACCTTCTCCGCTCCCGCTTTCCTGAAGTCCAAGTGGTGCGAGCAGGACACCGACAAGGACGGCTCGATGGAGGACGTGAGCCTCGGCGGTACCGGCACCAAGGGAGGCAAGGGCGCCAAAGACACGGCGACCGCGGCCAGCAACGAGTCGGGCAGCTGGGTCTGGGCCGCGTACGCCCAGGAGGCCACCGAGGCGGAGCAGCAGAAGGCGATCGAGGTCAAGAAGTCCAAGGCGTACACGACCAAGGCCGGACTCAAGGGGCACTACTCGACGGCCGCGAGTTCGGGGCTTCCCAAGAAGGAGAAGTGCGACACCGACGGCAAATCGATCGCCTTCACCTTCACCAACGCCAAGGGCGACTTCACGACTTGGGTCCTGTACGGCGCCAAGGGCGTGCCCGACGAGATCCCGGACGACACGCTGATGAAGATCATGAGCACGGTCCGGCTGGCCAAGTAGGCACGCCCCAGGCGCTGTCCGCGGTCCTGTACGACACCCGGCACCGGGCCCCGCGCACACGCGCGGGGCTCAGCCGATGCTGAACGCGCCATCGGGCGGCTCGGGCGACGCCACCGCTTCGGCGTCCCGCACGACCGGCGCGGCTCCGGTGAACCGCCGTAGCGCCGCGCCGTGTTCGACGCGTGCGGGAAAGGCGTCGGACGCGGTGCGGCGGGCCAGGGCCGCCGTGTCGATCGGGGCGTGCGAGGCGAGGAGTACCGCGTTGCCGAACCGGCGTCCGCGCAGTACGGACGGTTCGGCGATGAGTGCCAGCTCCTCGAACACCGAGGCGAAGGTGGCCAGTTGGGACGTCAGAAAGGTGAAAGGCGCGCCGTCGGCGAGGTTGGCCGCGTAGAGGCCGTCGGCCCGTAGCGCCCGCTCGGCGAGGCGCGCGTACTCCACGGACGTCAGATGGGCGGGCACCCGTGAGCCGCCGAAGACATCGGCGACGAGGAGATCAACCGAGCCTGCCGGTGCCGAGGCGAGCCAGGCGCGGGCGTCGGCGTCGTGCACGGTGATCCCGGAGCCGTCGGGGAGCGGCAACTCCTCGGCGACCAGGGCGAGAAGGGCGCCGTCGGCGTCGACCACGTCCTGCGCCGAGCCGGGCCGGGTGGCGTGCACGTAGCGGGGCAGGGTGAGGGCCCCGCCGCCGAGATGGAGCACGGTCAGCGGGGCGCCCTCCTCGGCCGCGCGGTCGACGACGTGCCCGAGGCGCCGGGTGTACTCGAATTCGAGATGGGTCGGCTCGTCCAGGTCGACGTACGACTGGGGCGCGCCGTCCACCGTCAGCAGCCACGCCCGTTCGCGGTCCACGTCCGGCAGCAGCCGGGCGGTGCCGTGGTCGACGGTCCGGATGACGGGGATGGCTTCGTTCACCGTCCCATTGTGCGTGCCGCGCCGTACGGAACCGACCGGGCCCGTCTCCTCCCGTGACGGAGGGACGGGCCCGGCCGGTCCGGCCGGACCCGCGGTCAGATCAGCTCGGTCACCGTGCCCGCGCCGACCGTGCGTCCGCCCTCGCGGATCGCGAAGCCGAGCCCGGACTCCAGCGGCACGTCCCTGCCCAGCTCCACGGTGAGGACGACAGTGTCACCGGGCCGCGCGACGGCGAGCTCGCCGAGGTCGATGTCGCCGACCACGTCCGCCGTACGGATGTAGAACTGCGGCCGGTAGCCCGTCGTGATCGGCGTCGTACGCCCGCCCTCGCGCGCCGACAGGACGTACACCTGCGCGGTGAAGCGCCGGCTCGGGACGACACTGTCCGGCGCGGCCACCACATGGCCCCGGCGGATCGCGTCGCGCGGCATGCCGCGCAGCAGCAGCGCGACGTTGTCGCCCGCCTCGGCGGACTCCATCGGCTTCCCGAAGGTCTCCAGCGAGGTGACCGTACTGAGCTGGGGCCCGGACTCGGCGCCGAGCACCTCGATCCGGTCCCCCACGCGTACCGTGCCGCGCTCGACGGCGCCGGTGACGACCGTGCCGCGCCCGGTGATCGTCAGGACGTTCTCCACCGGGAGCAGGAACGGCGCTCCGGTGTACCTGACGGGGATCGGTACGTAGGTGTCGACCGCGTCCAGCAGCGCCACCACGGCCTCGGTCCAGCGCGGGTCGCCCTCCAGCGCCCGGAGCCCGGAGACCCGGACGACGGGGACGTTCTCCCCGCCGTACCCGTGCGCGCTGAGCAGTTCGCGTACTTCGAGCTCGACCAGGTCGGTCAGCTCGTCGTCGCCCGCGTCGGCCTTGTTGAGGGCGACGACGATGTGGTCGACACCGACCTGGCGGGCGAGCAGTACGTGCTCGGAGGTCTGCGGCATGATCCCGTCGAGCGCGGACACGACGAGGATCGCGCCGTCGAGCTGGGCGGCGCCGGTGACCATGTTCTTGATGTAGTCGGCGTGACCGGGCATGTCGACGTGCGCGTAGTGCCGGGTGTCCGTCTCGTACTCGACGTGCGAGATGTTGATGGTGATGCCGCGCGCCGCCTCCTCCGGGGCCCGGTCGATCCGGTCGAACGGCACGTACGCGCCGGTCCCGCGCTCGCTGAGGACCTTGGTGATGGCCGCGGTCAGAGTGGTCTTGCCGTGGTCGACGTGGCCCATGGTGCCGATGTTCAGGTGCGGCTTGGTCCGCACGTATGCCGTCTTGGGCATGGCTGAGGTGTTCCTTCCAGGAACTCGAAGCGTCCAGTGACCCCGGGGCCTTGCCGACCCTCCCCCTGTGGGGTCGCCGGACGGTCCGGGAAGGGTCAGCTTCGGGCGCCGCCGATGGGCGCCGCCGCGGCCGCTGCTGCCGCCGCTTCGGCGTTCGCCGCGAGGAACGCGGCAGCCTTCGGCGCGTCCGCGACCGCGGACGACGCTGCGTGGAAGGCGTACCGGAACATGTCGTTGATGATGTCCGACCTGCGGCGGGCCGTCGACAGGTTTTCCATCGCCGCTCCCCGACCGCCCCGGCTCGGAAGTTCTTCAGAGGTTCTTCAGGGCTTGACGTACGGAGAGCGGGGAGAGCCGGTCGCCGGCGCCCGCCACGAAGTGCCGGACGGCGGCCGGGTCCGTCTTGGCGTACTCGCGCAGGCACCAGCCGATCGCCTTGCGGATGAAGAAGTCGGGGTGCCCGGACTGCCGGAGGCAGTAGCCGAACAGCCGCTCGGTGTCGGTGGCCTGCTTGTAGGTGAGCTGGTGCAGCAGCGCGGTGCGCGCGATCCAGAGGTTCTCGTCCTCGATCCAGGCGTCCATCTCGGTCACCAGCGCGCGGTCGGCGGCGACCAGCCCGCCCGCGAGATGGGCGGCGAGCGCGTCCACGGTGTCCCACCAGGGGACGGTGGAGACCAGGTGCCGTACGACGGGGAGGAAGCCGGAGGACAGGCGCCGGACGTATCGGCGGAGGTAGTCGACCGCGAAGTACTGGTACTCCCGCTCGGGCAGCTCCCAGCAGCGCAGCGCGATGGCCACGCAGTCCGTCTCGTCGGGACGCGGCAGCGAGTCGAGCACCTGCCGTGACAGCGCGCGGCGTTCGGGCGCTGGGATGCCGAGGAAGGGCGCGATGTCCTTGAGATACGCGGCGGACCGCTCGGCCTGTACCGGATCGGCGGCTGCCGCGTAGCCGACGGTGAGCCGTTCGAGAACGGTGTCGGCGAGCGCGCTGGGCGGCGGTACGAGGGTCATGACGTGCAGGCTATGCGGCCCCACCGACAACGCGCGGCGGGCCGCGTACGTCCCCGGAGGGGACGGGCCGGGTCCCGAGTGGCGCTTGTCTCGGGGCCCTTGACGACGATCACAACTCGTCGTCGGTTAGTCTCCGGGCATGCTCGACCCTGTCGACAGGTCGTTCGCCGGCCTCACGGTCCGCTGTGCGAGGGTGCTGCTCTCACCCTGGTCCAGACTCTCTCTCCTGGTTCTCGTGCTGGCGTGCGCGGGGGCCGCGGTGCTGGTCTACGAGCCGCAGAAGCTCGTCGCGGCCGGCTGGCCGGAGCTGAGCGGCGCCGCCGCGTGGGCGCTGTTCTCCGTCGCGTACGGGCTGTGCACGGCGGCCTTCGTACCGCGCCCGCTGCTGAATCTCGCCGCGGGCGCGCTGTTCGGTTCGCAGTTGGGCCTCCCGGCGGCGATGGCGGGGACGGTGCTGGGCGGGGCGATCGCGTTCGGGCTCGGCCGTTTCCTCGGTCAGGAGGCGCTGCGTCCGCTGCTGCGGGGCCGCTTGCTGACGGCGGCTGACGGGCAGTTGAGCAAGCACGGCTTCCGCTCGATGATGGTGATCCGGCTGTTCCCCGGGGTGCCGTTCCAGGCCGCCAACTACTGTGCGGCGATATCGCGGATGCGCTGGGGGCCGTATCTGCTGGCGACGGCTCTCGGGACGATCCCGAACACCGCGGCGTACGTGGTCGCGGGAAGCGAGGCGGGGTCGCCGACGTCGCCGGCGTTCCTGGTCTCGATGGGGTTCATCGTGCTGACGGGGGCCGCGGCGGCGGTGGTCGCCTGGCGCAAACGCCACCGCCTGCGCCCCGCCCCGACGCCCCAGCCTCCTACGGAGGACCCGGCGGACCGCGTACCGGAGCCGGTCGCCTAGTACTCCAGTTGCACTTCTCCATTTGTCCTGGTCACAGGGCCTTTCCGGAGTCTAGTTTGCTGACGCTGTGTCAGGGTGGCGGTGGTTCG
>NZ_JBHXRX010000131.1:0-6864 GCF_042714995.1 Streptomyces sp. NPDC058665 | reverse complement strand
CTCAGGCTGATTTGTGTCGCGTGAACAAGAACGTCCCGTCGGGTCCAACAACCTTGCACGCGCCGTAAATCACGCCGTCCGGACATACCCCTCCGGAGACCCCGAACCCCGCCCCCGGCAACGAACCCGCAGCACCGGTCACCCACCCCCTCCGGGAGGAACCCGCATCCCCCGGAACCTCCGGCGCTCCCCCACCACCGGCGGCCCCGGAGGCGGCTCGTCCGCCAGTCGCACCACCCCCCCCGTCCCGCCCCGCCACCACCGGCCCCACCGATCGCGCCGCCTTCGCGCGGTACTGCGCCGCGTCCGCCAGGCGGAACAGCCGCCGCGCCGACCTCAGCGGACCGATCGGATCCCCCGTCGACGCGATCCCGCACGCCACCCCCTCCCCCAGCGCCAACTCCGCGGCCCGGTGGCAGAGTTCATCGGCGACCTCGACCACGTCGTCCGCCGCCGGCCCCACCGTCAGCAGACAGAACTCGTCGCCCCCCAGCCGCGCCACCAGCGCTCCCGGCAGCCGCGCCCCGCAGAGGGAGAGCAGCGAGCCGAACCGTTCCAGCAGCCGGTCGCCGACCGCGTGCCCATGGGTGTCGTTGACCCGCTTGAGCCCATTGAGGTCGCAGACGACCAGGCTGACGACCGACCCGTTCTCCCGGTGCAGCGCGACCGCCTCATCCAGGCGCATGTCCACCGCGCGGCGGTTCGCGAGCCCCGTCAGCGGGTCCGTGAAGGCCAGCCGCCGGGCCTCTTCGAGCCGTTCCGTCTGCGCGATCCCCGACGCCACGACGGAGGCGATGACGGTCGCGAAGGCCGCGTCGGCGCGCTCGAAGACCGGCGCCCCGAGCGGCCTCGCCACGTACAGCTCGCCCCACGCCCGCCCGTGCAGCACGATCGGCGCGACGACGCAGCATCCCCGGCCGCGTCTACGGAGCGCGGCGACCCGTTGGTGGCAGTAGCCCGGCTCACCGCCGGCGACGGTGGCGGCCGGTCCTTCGACCGTCTCGACCCACGCGTTGGGCTCGCCCCCGCCCGCCCAGCGCTCGTGCAGGAACTCCGCGATCTCGGGGAACCGGTGCACGGGATACGACTCGTCGTCGGGGAACTCCTCCTCCCCCTCGGCCAGGTCCCCCGCGTTCACGAGGACCTTGAGCTGCCCGAGGTCCCGCTCCCACACGGACAGCGCCGCGAAGCTGCCGGCCAGCGCGTCACGCGCGCCGAGCGCCGCGGCCCGCCAGGACTCGTGGGGGGTCTGCGCCGAAGCCATGGCCTGTGCGAGCTCCACCACGGCACGAAGCCGTACGTCCTCTCCCATCACCCCAGCTTAGGGCGTTTTATGGTGATTTGATCACTCGGAGCGAGGCGTCGTCACTCTCCGTCCACAACCCGTCCACAGGGTCCACAAGGTCCGGGGAGCCAGGCAAGATCGACAAGACACCGCCTACTCGCCGGGCCACTCCGGCTTCCGCTTCTCGTTGAACGCGGCCACACCCTCCGTACGGTCCCCGGAGAAGGCCACCGACCGCCACGCCGCGTCCTCGACCTCCAGACCCGCCCGCAGGTCGAGCCCGTACCCGAGCCGCAGGGCCCGCTTCGCCGCCCGGAGCCCGACCGGCGAGTTCGCGGCGATACGGGAGGCCAGCGCCAGCGCCTCGTCGCGGTCGGCCTCCTCCCCCGCCAGCAGGTCGACCAGGCCGAGCGCGTGCGCCTCCGGGGCCGCCAACCGCCGTGCGGTGAAGATCAGTTCGGCCGCGCGGGCGGCTCCCACGCGGCGCGGCAGCAGTTGCGTACCGCCGCCGCCGGGGATGACACCCACCGACACCTCGGGCAGCCCGACGACCGCCGTCGGGTCGGCGACGATCAGGTCGCAGGAGAGCGCCAGCTCGAACCCGCCGCCGAGGGCGAAGCCGTGGACGGCCGCGATGGCCGGCATCGGGAGTTCCAGGACGCCGGTGTACGCGGCGCGGGCGGTCGGCCGCTGCCGTACCAGCTCGGCGTCGCTCAGCGAGTTCCGTTCCTTGAGGTCCGCTCCGACGCAGAAGGCGCGCGGGTGGGTGGAGGTGAGGACGGTGACGCGTACGTCCCTGTCGGCGCCGAGCGCCGCGCAGGCCGCGCCGATGGAACGCGCCATCTCGGTGGAGACCGCGTTCATGGCCTTGGGCCGGTCGAGCACCAGCTCGGCCACATGACCGTGCCGGCGTACCGCAACGAACTCACCGAACCGCCGCTCGTCCTCTGTGCCCACCGCGCCCACCCGCTTCCCGGTCAACGATCGTTGACCGGGATCATAGGCGGCGGCCCGTACGCCCGGGGGGCAGGCCCAGGGTCTGTCGTTTGGCCGGATCAGGGAGCGGGGGCTGGTGCGTGCGGTCGCAAGGCGGAGGAGGGAGACATGGCGGAGCCATGGCGACCGACGACAACGCGGCGAACGTGCGTGCCAGGGACCGCGAGCCCGGCAAGATCCGAACGACAGACCCTAGGGCTTGGGCCGCCGGGTCAGGAGCCACGGCTCCACGACGCCCAGGCCCCGCACCGGCCGCTGCCACATCGGCTGTATGGCGAAGCGGTACGAGGGCGGCTCCTCGCCCGCCTTCTCGGCCTCGGCGGCCTGCTCCGCCGCCTCGGCCTCGGACGCGGGGGTGTCGCCCGTCCGGATCAGCTCCTCCGCGAGTGCGCCGTCGACCAGGACGGCGTCCTTGGGGGCTATCGAGGTGAGCCGGCTCGCGAGGTTGACCGTGTTGCCGAAGACATCACCCATCCGGGTGGTGACGGTGCCGAACGCGATGCCCACGCGCAGCGCCGGCATCGACTCGTCGTGCGTCATGGTCTCGATGAGCCGCAGGGCGATCTCCGTGGCCGTGCCCGCGTCGTCGGCTGCGTACAGGACCTCGTCGCCGAGGGTCTTGATGAGCCGGCCGCCGTGCGCGGCCACCAGGTCGGCGCAGGTCGTCTCGAACGCCTCGACCAGCTCGCCCAGCTCCTCCTCCTCAAGACGGCGGGTCAACCGGGTGAACCCGACGAGGTCCGCGAAGCCGACGGCGAGACGGCGGTCGACCATCTCCTCGTCGTCGGCGGCCTGGACGACACGTCCGGTGGCGGCGGCGAGCTGACGCCGCCACACGTACACCAGGAACTCCTCCAGCTCCGGGAGCAACAGCTCGACCAGGGGGTACGTGACCTCGGTCCGGGTCATTCCGGGCTCGGGCGGTTCCGTGAGCCCCGCGAGGAAGGAGTCGATCTGCCACTCCGCCAGGCGGGCGGTGGTCTGCCCGGTCGACCGGGCGACCTGGATCGCCATCGGCTCGCTCAGCAGCCCGGCCTCGACCAGACCGGCGAGGCGGCGCAGCGCGAGGACGTCGGCCTCGGTGAGGGCCCGCGCCTGCCCGATGTCCGCGAAGCCCATGGCCCGCCAGAAACGGGAGGCGAGGTCCATCGAGACACCGGCGGTGCGGGCGGCCTGGAAGGGGGTGTAGCGGCGCTCGGCGCCGATGATGAGCTGTTCGAGCCGGATGGCGAGAGGGTCGTCGGTGGGCTCGGCCGTGTGGTCGACGGCGTGGTGCGGGGTGGGGTGTGCGGAGGAGTCCGACGGCGGCTTTTCGTCCCCACCACCGGAGGTCGTGTCGTCGACCGTCACCAGCCGCCTCCTGCCCGTTCCCTGCGCACTGCCCTGCCGATCTGTCGTGGATCGCCTCAACGATACGGCAGGTCGGGGCTGTCGGGGTCGCCGTTGCGGGTAGTCGTGGCAGCCGGGCCGGCTTGCCCCGGAGCGCCTCCCTCCGCCACCGCGATCCCGGCGGCTACGAGGCGCGCAGATGCACCACGTCCCCGGCGCCCACGGCCTCCCGGCCGCCGCCCTCCGTCGCGATCACCAGCCGCCCGTCACCGTCGATCGCGACCGCGTCGCCCACCACCTGCCGCTCGCCCGGCAGCTCCGCCCGCACCGGCCGCCCGAGCGTCGCGCAGCCGGCCACGTACGCCTCCTGGAGACCCGATGCCGCCGGGTCCCCGCCGGCGTCCCGCCACTCGCCGTACCACCGCTCCAGGCCCCGCAGCACCGCCCGCAGCAGCGGATCACGGTCGACCGAGACCGCGTTGGCGAGCGCGAGCGACCCGGCGCCGGGGACGGGCAGCTCCGACTCGGTGAGGGTGACGTTCAGGCCGACGCCGACGATCACGGCGTCGGCCCCCGCGCGCTCCGCGAGGATCCCGCCCGCCTTGCGCTCCTCCTTGGCGCTCTCGTCGCCCTCCTTACCGCCGACCGTCACCAGCAGGTCGTTGGGCCACTTCAGCGCCGTGTCCACGCCCGCCGTCCGCGCGACGGCCGTCGCGACAGCGACACCGGTGAGCAGCGGCAGCCACCCCCAGCGCTCGACGGGTACGTCCGGTCCCGGCCGCAGTAGTACGGAGAGGAACAGTCCGGACCGGGCGGGCGCCGACCAGCCGCGGTCCAGCCGCCCGCGCCCCCGGGTCTGTTCCTCGGCGACGAGCACCGCGCCTTCGGGGAGGCTGTCCGCGCGGGCGGCGAGGTCGGAGTTGGTGGATCCGGTCGTGGTGACGACGTCGAGCGAGGTCCACAGACGCCCCGGCACGATCAGCCCCCGGCGCAGGGCGGTGGTGTTGAGGGGCGGGCGTTCGAGGTCGCTCCAGCGGCTGCCCGCGGCATTGTGCTCGGTCATGCGCGTCAGCCTAGGTCCTGTCCGGTGGATCTTCGCGGATAAGGCCGGGGCGTCTGGTGCGGTGCATCGCAAGGCGCCGAAGTGCCCGCAGGGTGGTTTCCTGTGGGCACTTCGACAACGCGGCGAGGTGCCGTGCCAGGCGCCCCGGGCCCGCGAAGACCCGCCGGACAGGGCCTAGGTGCGGGGGGCCGTGGGGTGTGGCCAACGACGCACTGCCGAACGTCGGGGCCGCCGATACGCTACGGATCAGTAGCCACACCCCGAGCCGCAGGGAGCCGCATCCCCATGTCCGAGCCGGAAACCGCCCGCGGAACAGAGAACAGTCACACCACAGCGGGGAAGATCGCGGATCTCCAGCGCCGTATCGAGGAGGCCACGAACGCGGGCTCCGCGCGGGCTGTGGAGAAGCAGCACGCCAAGGGCAAGCTGACGGCCCGCGAACGGATCGACCTCCTTATGGATGAGGGGTCGTTCGTCGAGCTGGACGAGTTCGCCCGGCACCGCTCCACCAACTTCGGCATCGAGAAGAACCGTCCGTACGGAGACGGTGTCGTGACCGGTTACGGCACGGTCGACGGCCGCCCGGTCTGCGTCTACTCGCAGGACTTCACGATCTTCGGCGGTTCACTCGGCGAGGTCTACGGCGAGAAGATCGTCAAGGTCATGGACTTCGCGCTGAAGACCGGCTGCCCGATCATCGGCATCAACGACGGCGGCGGCGCCCGTATCCAGGAGGGCGTGGTCGCGCTCGGCCTGTTCGCCGAGATCTTCCGCCGCAACGTGCACGCGTCGGGCGTCGTCCCGCAGATCAGCCTCATCGTCGGGCCGTGCGCGGGCGGCGCCGTCTACTCCCCCGCGATCACCGACTTCACCGTGATGGTCGACCAGACCTCGCACATGTTCATCACAGGACCGGATGTGATCAAGACGGTCACCGGCGAGGACGTCGGCTTCGAGGAGCTGGGCGGCGCGCGTACGCACAACACGACGTCCGGCGTCGCGCACCATATGGCGGGTGACGAGAAGGACGCCGTCGAGTACGTGAAGTCGCTCCTGTCGTACCTGCCGTCGAACAACCTCTCCGAGCCGCCCGCCTTCCCGGAGGTGGCCGAAGTGGCGCCCACCGCCGAGGATCTGGAGCTGGACGCGCTCATCCCGGACTCGGCGAACCAGCCGTACGACATGCACTCCGCCATCGAGCATGTGCTGGACGACTCCGAATTCCTGGAGACCCAGGCGCTGTTCGCGCCGAACATCGTCACCGGCTTCGGGCGGGTCGAGGGCTATCCGGTCGGCATCGTCGCCAACCAGCCCATGCAGTTCGCGGGTTGTCTGGACATCAACGCCTCGGAGAAGGCGGCGCGGTTCGTGCGCACCTGCGACGCGTTCAACATCCCGGTCATCACGTTCGTGGACGTGCCGGGCTTCCTGCCCGGTGTCGACCAGGAGTACGGCGGCATCATCCGCCGCGGCGCCAAGCTGATCTACGCCTACGCGGAGGCGACCGTCCCGCTGATCACCGTGATCACCAGGAAGGCGTTCGGCGGCGCGTACGACGTCATGGGCTCCAAGCATCTGGGCGCCGACCTCAATCTGGCGTGGCCGACGGCGCAGATCGCGGTGATGGGGGCGCAGGGCGCGGTCAACATCCTGCACCGGCGTACGATCGCCGCCGCCGAGGATCAGGAGGCGACGCGGGCCGGTCTGATCGCGGAGTACGAGGACGCGCTGCTGAATCCGTACGTCGCGGCCGAGCGCGGCTACGTCGACGCGATCATCCTGCCGCACGAGACGCGGGCCCATCTGGTGAAGGGCCTGCGGCAGTTGCGTACGAAGCGGGAGAGCCTGCCCCCGAAGAAGCACGGCAACATCCCTCTGTAGGAGGCTGGAATGATCAAGGTCGTACGGGGCAACCCGACCCCCGAGGAACTGGCCGCCGCACTCGCGGTGGTCCGGGCACGCGCGGCGGCCGCGGAGAGGTCCGGGCCGACCGGCCCGCCGCCCCCGCCGGGCTGGTCGGACCCGGCCCGCGTCGCACGCCGCGAGAGCCGACGCCCGGGGCCCCGGGCGTGGGCACGCACGTACTGGCCGGGCTAGGCCGTGTCTTCGAAGTAACGCCGGCCGCCTGCAAGGCGGGGCCCGCGGCGTCTGGTGCGGTGCATCGCAAGGCGGAGGATCGTGCTCGTACTGG
>NZ_JBHXRX010000130.1:0-6968 GCF_042714995.1 Streptomyces sp. NPDC058665 | reverse complement strand
AGGACCCTCGACAAGTCCCATCGTTGCAGGTCAGCAGCACTCTCCATTTATTTGATCAAGACTCGGACAGACCCACTCGCGAAAGCGCGAGGTTAGTTCGCTTGCGGTTGTAGGGTGTGGTGATGCCTGGTCCGAAGCCGCTGCTGCTGGAGTTGTCCGATCACGAACGCAGGGTGCTGCGGGGCTGGTTGCGCAAGCGGACGGCGTCTCAGGCGCTGGTGTTGCGGTCGAGGATCGTGCTGGCGTGTGCGGAGGGTCGGCCGAACGGGCAGGTTGCGCAGGATCTGGGCGTCTCACGGGAGACCGTACGCAAGTGGCGGGTCCGGTTTGCTGCGGATCGGCTGGAGGGTCTGGTGGACAGCCCGCGTTCGGGGGCCCCGCGGAAGATCACGGACGAGCAGGTCGAGGCCCTGGTCGCCAGGACTCTGGACCAGGCGCCGCCGACGGGTGATTCGCACTGGTCGACGCGTTCGATGGCCGGGGCGGCGGGGATGTCGCAGTCGGCCGTCTCACGGATCTGGCGGGCGTTCGGTCTCAAGCCGCACATCGTGGAGACGTGGAAGCTGTCTACCGACCCGCAGTTCGTGACCAAGGTCCGTGACGTGGTGGGCATTTACCTGTCGCCGCCTGAGAACGCCCTGGTCCTGGCGGTGGACGAGAAGTCGCAGATACAGGCCCTGGACCGGACTCAGCCCGTGCTGCCGATGGTGCCGACCACGCCGGCGAAGATGACCCATGACTATGTCCGGCACGGCACGACCAGCCTGTTCGCCGCCCTGGACATCGCCTCCGGGGCGGTCATCGCCCAGCACTACCGCCGCCACCGCCACCAGGAGTTCCTCCGCTTCCTGAAGGTCATCGACGCCGCCGTTCCCCAGAACCTCGAACTCCACCTGGTCCTCGACAACTACGCCACCCACAAGACCGAGCCGGTCAAGAAGTGGCTGCTGCGGCACCCTCGCTTCCATCTGCACTTCACTCCCACCTCGGCGTCCTGGCTCAACCTCGTCGAACGCTGGTTCGCCGAGCTGACCTCCCGCAAACTCCGCCGCTCGGCCCACCGCAGCGTCGTCGAACTCGAACGGGACATCCGCAGCTGGATCAACGAGTGGAACAACAACCCCAAGCCGTTCGTCTGGACGAAGACCGCCGACGACATCCTCGACACCCTCGCCGCATACTGCACACGAATTAACGACTCAGGACACTAGACCAGTTCGGCGGGGAGCAGGCCCTGACTGGCCATCATCACGGAACGTAGTCGTTGAAAAGCTGGGCGAACGGGCTCCTTCGGGCGTGTCGCGCGTCGAGTACGGGCTCGTTTCAGGTCCTACTGGGAGAACGCGAACGTCCGGACGGGATCGAGGTGCAGTTCGTGGGGCCCGAAGCAGTCGGCTGCGAGCGTTGCGACCGGAGCGCCGCAGGGGCAGGCTCGGTTGAGTCCTTCGTTGCCGGTTGGCCCGCAGCACCCTGTGCTGTTCTCCCAGTTGGGCAACGGCTGAAGGTCAAAGGCGTCCTCGGGATTCACCAGCATGGTGCCCGGGGTGCCCGCCGAGATGACGAAGCCCTCCTCGTTGCAGACCAGAGGACTGCGGGACTGCGCCGGCTGCGGGTTGTCCTGATCCTCCTGCAGGACATAGGGAGGTCCCCAGGGCTCGGGGTCGATCGCGTAGTGACCCTGTCGGACGGTGGAAGCTGCCCGACGTGTCTTCTTGTCCCGGTCTTGCAGGCTGTCCGTGACGTCGGGGACTGCGGCGAGCTCGACGAGCTCCGGCGTGATCGCGGTGCCGCACTTGGAACAAAGGAAGACGGTCATCCCCTCGTTGTAGTGCTCAGAGTTGCCACTGCGCATCCTCTTTGTGCTCGGCGGCGGCGAGGCCGACCCCGATCGAATAGGGCAGGGGCCTTGGACCAGGGAAAATGCAGCACATGGAAGACGCGTTCACATTCCTTCGGCAGGCCGTCGACCTACTGCCCGAGGATGCCGTGGCAGAGAACGGCCAGACGGTCGGAGATGTTCGCAGGGACATCGAGCTTCAGGAATGGGAGATGGCACTTGACGTACTCATCGAGATCGCGGATGTCCATCCGGTGTCCATCGCCTTCTGGGAGATGCTGGCCGAGGCCGCTCGGCAGATGATGCTGGACCGCAGCCGCCGTTGGTGCGAGTGGCGGGGCTGGGAAGTCAAGCACGGCACCGTCCGCGCGACCCTGACTCTGCTGGGAGCCGACGAGGGTGGACGGCGGAGTTCCTTCTCAGGGGATGGTCGGCTCAGGCCTCTGTGGGACATCGGTAACCGCACCGCAGACGGACTGCGAGGTCTGAACATCGCGCGGCTTTGGGTGGAGTTCGCGCCGCAGCTCGGCCCTGGAGAGACAGCCGACGTTCGCCTGGCTCCCCTGCAGCCCGAGCAGTGGCAGCATCTGAAGCCCGGTGACGTGATTACAATGCACGAGGCTCAACCTGTCGCCGGCCTTGCCGAGATCATCGAGGTCCTGCCGCCTCACGTTTGAGGCCGCTGGGCCAGGAAGGTCCGAGATGCTGGCGGGGGACGACCGTCAGCCACTGTCAGGGCTCGCGGTGAGTCGGTCGGCGTTGGTGCGGAAGTCGGGCATGCCGAGGTGGACGGTGGTCGGCTGGGCTGCCCGGTCGCGCATTGCCTGAAGTTTCTGTGCGGCGGCGGCCATGGTGGTCTCGATGCCGGCGACCTCGCCGAGCCAGCCCTGGTCCCTGGCTTCCT
Organism: Streptomyces sp. NPDC058665; assembly: GCF_042714995.1. Taxonomy (NCBI): domain Bacteria; kingdom Bacillati; phylum Actinomycetota; class Actinomycetes; order Kitasatosporales; family Streptomycetaceae; genus Streptomyces; species Streptomyces sp. NPDC058665. Next base: position 4,227 of record NZ_JBHXRX010000130.1, on the reverse strand, counting down.
GGAGGCGGTCGGCGAGGTTGGCGTGGATCTCCTGGAGGCGTGGCATTTGGGCTGGGTCCACGAGGAGTAGGGGGCACCTGACGCAGGCGTTTTCATGTTGGCACGGGGTCGAGTAGTCGCGGCCGCAGGTCCCCAAGGCGACCTTGCGTAGTTCGAAGTGGGAGAGGAATTCGTCCCACTCGGTGGTGGTGAGCTCGCGGTACTCCTCGCTGGGCCGCAACTCTGCGGCAGCCGGGAGGGGCAGGTGGGTCCGGGGGCGCGCTACCGTAGGGGCCGACACCCGGTCTTCCCTTCATTTTCCGGCAGGAGTTCACGTGCCTGAGGATCCCGTCGCCCACAGTGAACTCGCTGCTCTCACCCGGCGTTTCGAGCAGGTGCAGGAGAAGACCGACCGTGAGTTCGGGATCGTCAAGAGTGATCTGACCGCCGTACGGCTCCAGGTCGGCAATCTTGATCAGAAGGTGGACCAGCTCGCCGGTGCGGTACAGGCCCTGGGCGAGAAGATCGACCGCAACCAGGCCCAGATCATCGAGCTGCTGTCCGGCCTGGTGGGCAAAAACCCCAACTCCTGAACCCCGTGATGTGCGCCGGGCGGCGACCAGGGTCCGCCACCGGTCATGGGTGCGCTGCTGTCCGTCGACCCACTGCCCGAGAGGCCGGCCCGGCCGGGAGCGGGCAGCGGCACCACGGTCACGACCGGACGGGCTGCTGCTGCAAGTCCCGTCGACCGACCGGACGCGAGTCCGCTCGGCCGCCCCTGAAGTGGGCGATGTCGACGTAGTAGGCGTAGTCGCCGACGTTGGTCCTGTCGCGGAGCCGGGCGATACCGGCTGCCGGGGAAGATACCCGCCACTTCGGCGATACTGCGCCCAGCCGCGGGGCCGACGTCACATCCAAGGTCTGGCTCCGTACGCGAGAAGGCACCGACGGTGCAGTCATCCCCCTGCGCACGACCACCCACAAATCCTGCCCGCCCTGCGTCACCAGAGAAGGCGAGACGAGGGTGCTGGCCTGCCTCCCCGTGTGAGGGGCGCGATTTTGTCAGCTTTCTTTCACGTATCTGCGCCACTCTCCGGCGTCGGTATCCCAGTAAACGAGGACGGTACGCCCTTGGGGATCACGGGCCGCCAGAGCCTCTAGGTTGGTGTCGGCCAACTTTGAAAGCGCCTCGTCCGTCGGGTCACCACGCATCTCCAGCCAGGTGTTGGCGGCGCTGTCTCCGATGACATGCAGCGCTGGTGTGATACCTCCGGTGAAGCTGCTGGCGGTGATGCCGCTGGTCAGTTCGCTGGCTTCTCGTCCAAGGGCTCGACCGAAAAGCTGACGCACCTTGGCATACATGTCGGCCGCTGCCTGCTGTGAGACGGCTTGAACGAAGGGCAGCGCCGCCGCAGTCCCCACGATAGCGGCGGCTGTTTCCAGGTTGCCCAGGTCTATCGCGACCGGGTCAGGAGTCCTGTTGCGCGACTGTTCCTCCTTCGAGGCTTGTCTGGACTGCGGCTCGAAGTTCGAGGGGTCTTTCTGAGTGTCCTGCTCTGCTGTCATCTCCACCTTCCGTATGTGAGCGGGCCCAGCTTCGTATCTGCCGTTGGCCTGAGGCTTGGAGCAGAAACCCTTGTCCGATCGATCTTGAGTGCGGCGTAATCGGAAACGGCAGGCAGGGCGGGTGACTCTGTCGGGGCAGTGCATGGAGGCGGGGCCTGTCGGTTCCTCAGAGAAGCCAGGAGCTGCACCGGAAGGCCCTGTTGTCCTGTTGTACGTGCCCACGCCAGCAGCTCCCGACTCGCGTGTCCGGCAGGACAGTTCGCGGCCCGACTCGCCGTCACCGGATGGCTGACAGTGGGGTGCCGCTGGCGTCGCGCCTCCGGGGTCGAAATGACGCGCTTGTTGAGGGCGGACCTGGCGCTATGGCGGATGAGTTGCTGTCCAGATACCGGAGGGTGGTGGCGGCATAGGGACGTCAGGCGGGTGCGGGAGAAGCTGAGTGGCCGTTTCCATGTCGGCGGGCGTTCGTCATCCAGGCCGGCGACCGTTCGACAACGATCACCCCCGGTCCGTGATCACTTGAGCTGCTGTCCGGCCTGGTGGGCAAGGACCCCAACTCCTAACGGTGTGACGGGTACGCCGGGCGGCGACCACGGTGCGCTGGTGCCCGCGAGCCCCTGTGCCCGCGAGGGCGGCCCGGCCGGGAGCGTGAGGTCGCCCGTGAAGTCGGCGTAGTCGCTTCAGCTGTGAGGCATCTCTTGGCCTGGACCGTGGTCTACCGTCTGGTGCGCAGAAGGTCGCGCCTGGCGGTGACGAGATGGTGCCAGCGCGTGCGGGTGGCCTGTTCGCTGTCGAGCCATTGCGGCGCAGTGTGCTCGACAGGGATCGGGCGGTCGGCCATGAAGTGCGCAATGTCGGTGTAGTAGGCGTAGTCGCCGCCCTCGGTCAGTTCGCGTAGCCGGGAGATGGTTGCCGTCAGTGCGTCCCGGTCGTCCAGTACCGCCTAGTGGAAGGCGAGCGCCAGCTCAAGGGTGGTGTCATGGAGGTGAGGCCCGCGAGGCCGAGCTCGGTGCGCAGGGCGCGGACGCGGTCTTCGGGCATGGGGTTGTCGGCGTCGCGGATGAGGGCGGCGATGGCCGTGTTGATCCTGGTGGCACGCAGGTCGAGGTGCGCGAGGAACTGTTCGGCCAGGTCGACTTCGTGGTCGGCCTGGCGGGGGTCGAAGAAGGCGACGGCGAGGGCGCGCAGGGCCTGATTGTGGGCGGCCTCGCCGGACTTCGCGTGCTGTTCGGCTTCGATGCGCCCGGCCATGTAGGCGGCGGCAGCGCGGACCGGCTCTCCCTGGACCCACCACACGTCGCCCAGGACGCGCTGTTGGCGCCCTTCCCACGCGAACGACCTCGACGCCGACCGCAGCCTGGTCGCGGTCACAGCGAAGACGAACCGCAGCAAGAGTGATCAGGACCCGGCGGAGTGGATGCCGCCGTCGGCCGACGCGCGCTGCACGTACGTAGCGGACTGGGTGTCGACGAAGCTCCGGTGGCAGCTCACCGTCGACACATCGGAGCGGAACGCGCTCGCAGAGATCGCCGAGGGGTGCGGGCAGCAGCAGGTGGAGTACGCCGTCGCGCCGTAGCCAGCGGTGCTGTGCGCCCGCCCTGTGTCCGGCCCACCCCGCCATGGTGTGCCCGCCAACACCCAGCTGGCTCGGTCGCGGCGCCGACCGGGGGGCGTCCCATAGCTCCGGGCACCGCGCGCGGAAGCCCTCGAACCGTGACGGTTCGAGGGCTTCTCGTGTCGGAGGTCAGGCTCGGTCGGTACGCCTGCCGGGCCGCCGGTCCTCGACGACGGCGCGCACCTCATCCGCCGGTAGTACCGGTGTCGCTGCTGTACACCTTGCTGTACGGTCGGAGGTATGTCGAAGCCAGTGACGATCCGAGTCCCCGAAGAGCTCCACGCGCAGCTGCAGGCGCGCGCCGAAGCCGAAGGCACCACGGTCACCTCGCTCATCACCGAGGCCGCGCGCAACGCGGTCCGCGACCCCCGCCTGGAGGGCGCGGCCGAGGTCTTCCGCGCCTTCGTCACGGACAACGCCGCCGTGTTCGACGCGGCCTTCCCCGAGGATGCCGCCGCCCGGCTGGACGCTTCGAGGCGGGCCGCCTGACCGTGGAGCTCCACATCGACATCCGGTGGCTCCTGGAGCGCCAGGCGGAGGTCCTGCCCAAGCAGCCCTCGGTCCACGACTTCTCCAACCTGGTGGCCGCAGTCGCCCGCCACAGGGTCAACACTCCCCAGGTCGGCGTCACCGTCGACAACGCCTGGCGCGCGGCCGCGCTGATGCACGCCATCATCCGGCTGCGGCCTCTCCCGGCCCGCAACGCCCTGTTCGGCTCCGCCCTCGCTACCGCTTACATGGACGCCGCCGGTGAAGGCATCAACCCGCCGTACGGCGCCGTGATCGACCTCGCACGTGACATCGACGCCGGCAGGTCCGACGCGTATGACGTGGCCGACCGCATCCGCTCCTGGCGGATCTGACACCGACCCGGCCAGATGAAGGGGAGCTCCCGTGACCGATCCGGTCGACGGCCTGAGTAATGGAGACACGGCTCGCACCGCCGGTCGCTGAACTGCTTCGGGCCCAGGAGGCGTGTTCGGCAGCGGCTCGACGGCCCGAGTCGTGGGTGCGGCGCCGCACCCGCGGGGTCGCGGCGAGGAGCCATGCTGCTTGACGGACCGGCG
>NZ_JBHXRX010000129.1:0-7066 GCF_042714995.1 Streptomyces sp. NPDC058665 | reverse complement strand
ACCACCCCACTCATCCACCACACACACCCGCACATTCACCAGCGGACGACCAATACTCACCCCACCCCCACCCACCACACGAGCAAACGTACTGTCAACGGTGCACTCCGTGGGGCCGTAGAAGTTGTAGGCAGCCACATTCTCGACCATCGACAATTGTTCCCACAGCGGCTGGTCCATGGCCTCACCGCCGACGGACAGCACCGCCGGACGCGGATGCCCCTCGTCGAACATGCCGACACCCGCCAACTGCCGCACCACCGACGGCGTGATGTCCATGAATCCGATGCGGTGATCGGCGACGTACCGGGCCAGCGCCTCCATGTCCAGACGCGTCACACTGTCCACAATGTGCAGCTCGTTCCCCTCGAACATCCACAGAAGAGCCTCCCAGTGGGTGTCGAAGGACAGAGGCGCGGTCAGCGCCGCGGGCATCCCCTCCGCCCGGACCTCCCGAAACGCCTCGTGATGGCCCCAGAACATATTGCACACCCCTCGGTGGGGGATGACGACTCCCTTGGGCCGGCCCGTCGAACCCGACGTAAAGATCATGTACGCGGCATGCTCAGGCAGCAACGGCGACAACCGGTCCACATCCGACAGATCACCCCCGCCGAACCCAGCCAGCAGACCACCACCCTCCTCCGCCACCCCCGCCAAATCCACCCACTCCGTACCCTCAGGCCACGACACCCACGAACGCGCATCCCCCAGCACCACCACCGGACCCGCATCATCCAAAACCGCCCGCACCCGGGACACCGGCAGATCATCACCCACCGGCACATACACCCCACCAGCCTTCAACACCGCCAGCACAGCAACAACCATCTCCACCGACCGCGACACACCCAACGCCACCCTCGACTCCGGCCCCACCCCCCGACTCACCAACAACCGCGCCAACCGATTCGCCACAACATTCAACTCCGCAAACGACAACGACACCCCACCAGCCACCACCGCCACCCCCGACGGGGACCTCACCACCTGCGCCTCAAACAACTCCGACACCACCCCTACCGGACCACCCTCCGCCAGACCCCCAACACCCCCCAGCCACCCCCGCTCCTCACCCGACAACAACTCCACATCACCCAACAACACACCCGGATCAACCGCCACACACTCCAAGAACCGCACAAACCGATCCACCAACCCCCGCACCGACACCTCATCAAACAAATCCAGCCGGAACGCCAGGCCACCGTGCAGTACGTCTCCCGCGTCAACCAGCGTCAGATCCAGATCGGCAGGTATGTAGCCGACACCGGGCTCCATCCTGGTGGCGGTGATCCCGGCGAAGCTCGACTCCGTCAAAGGCTCGGTGACAGTCTCCGGAAAGTACGTGAACATGGCTTGGTAGAGGGGGTTGCGGCTGGGATCACGGGCCGGCTGCACACGCTCCACCACGGAACTGAACGGCACGTCCTGATGAGCCATACCCTCCAGCACGGAACCACGGACCTGCCCAAGGAAGTCCACGAACCGCATCCCCGGCTCGCACTGACCCCGCAACACCACCGTATTCACAAAATATCCGATCAACGGCGCCACCTCAGGACGACTCCGCCCCGCCATCGGACACCCCACCGTCACATCACGCTGACCACACACCCGGCCCAGAAACGCCTGATACACAGCAAGCAGCGTCATGAACATCGTCGCGTCAGCACCCCGGGCAAGCCGACGCAACCCCTCAACCACACCCGCAGGAACAACAAACCCGACATGACCCGCCCGACCCGACTGCACCGCCGGCCGCACCCGGTCAACCGGCAGATCCAACACCGGAACACCCGCCAACCGACCACCCCAATAATCCAACTGCGCATCCAGCACACCACGCTCCCGCAACCCATACTGCCAACGCGCCACATCCAAAAACTGCAACCCCAACTCAGGCAGCCCCGCAACCCCACCACCCACCGCAGCCCCATACAAAACCGTCAGCTCACGCCAGAAAATCTCATCCGACCACGCATCCGTAAACGCATGATGCGTCACCACCAACAACACATGCTCATCCACACCCAACCGGAACAACACCACCCGCAACGGCACATGCCCATCCAAATCAAACGGCTCACCCGCCCGCTCAGCCACCAACTCCTCAAGCAACCCCTCCCCACCAGCCCCACCAGGAACCGACACCACCTCAACCCGCACCGGACCCGCAGGCAGCACCTCCTGCACCACCGACCCCCCACGCTCCACAAAACGAGTCCTCAACACCTCATGCCGACCCACCACACCCGCCAACGCACCCTCCAACGCCCCCACATCAAGCCGTCCCACAAGCCGGAACGCCGACGGCACGTTGTACGACCCCACCCCCGGACCCAACCGCCACAAAAACCACAACGCCTCCTGCGCCGGCGACAACACCCCCTCACCCGCACCCAACCCCACCAACACATCCCCAGAAACCCCACCCACCGGCCCGGACTCTTGGCTTCGCAGCAGCGCCGCCGCCCCGGCCACGGTCGGGTGCTGGTAGAAGTCCGCGTGCTCCAGTACCAGCCCCAGACGCTCCTGCACCTCGAACTTGACCCGCATGGCGATCAGCGAGTGCCCGCCGATGTCGAAGAAGTTGTCGTGCCGGCCGATCTCATCCACATCGCCGAGGAGGTCCTCAAAGATCTCCGCGATCGCGGTCTCCAGCCCCGGCTCGGGAGGCTGAATATCATCTGCTTGGGCATCCGGCACGGGCAACTGGTCGAGGCCCGCTTCGCCGCCGGGCAGGCGAGGAAAGCCGAATGCCTCATCGACGAGAGGACTCCGCTCCACAATCGCCCTCCGGCCCAGGATCTCCAGGACTCCGCCGGACAGCCACCGGCCCCGGACACCGGTGCGATACATACGCGCACCCGGCTCGTCACCGAACGGGGCCGGCAGGAATCGCTCGGCGGTCGCGCCGGGACGTCCGAGGTAGCCGCGGGCCACCCCGGCACCGCCGACGAAGAGTTCACCGATGTGGCCCACAGGCACCCGTTCGAGGCACTCGTCGAGAATCTCGATCGTCTCGCCCCGCATCGGACGGCAGAGGGGAACTCTGGCTCCCGGAGCGAGCAACCCCTTCAGTCGCTCCACGGGTTCACCGCTCATGGTCTCGCCTCCGCTCACCACCAGCCGGAGCCCGTTGGGCAGAAGCTCGGCTCTGCTGACGCAGTGCTCGGCGAGTGCCTCCAGCGTCGACGGCGCCGCGGCGAAAGCGTTCACCCGCTCCTCGTGGATCAGAGCGAGCAGGTTCGAGGGAGTGAGCGGCGCTCCGTCCGTCTCCAGGACAAGGGTGCCGCCGAAGGCCAGGCCATGGACCAGGTCCCCCATGAAGAGATCGGAGTCGGGACTTGCCAGGCTCAGCCAGCGGTGGACGGACTTGTCCGCATGCTCGTCGGCCCATGCGGCGCGTAGGCCCGCGTAGTTGCGACGAGTGACCATCACCCCCTTCGGGGTATCGGCGGAGCCCGACGTGAAGACGATGTAAGCGAGCGCGTCGGGATTCAGGTGCGCGGGGGCGAGACTCTGCGGATCAGCCTCAGCCAGTCGGCGATCCGTGTCCGGGGAGCCCATCCACAGCACACGCTCCGCCGGAAATCCGGTGTCGACACGGGCACCGGCTCCCACCACCAGGAGGACCGGGCGCAGTTCACCGATCAGGTGGGACATGAGGGCCGAGGAAGCTTCGGCGTTGATCGGCGCGTGCACCGCCCCGATCGACATCGTGGCGAGGGTGACCACCACGGCGTCCACACCTCGGGGCAGGCCGGCGGCCACCACATCACCGGCCTGTACTCCTGTCGCCGACATGACGGCTGCCAGACGCCTGATGCGATCGTGTAGTTCACGGTAGGTCAGGACGGTCCCACCGGCCCGAAGCGCCTCGGTGTCCGGGGTCTCTTCGGCCTGGCGAGCGAAGTACTCTTCAACACCGAGGAGCAGCCCGTCGGTCCTCCGCGCCGACGCGGAGCCTGTCCACTCGGCGAGCTGAGTTCGATCGGCCGGTGAGAGGATGCTGATCTCGTCCAGGCGGCGTTGAGGGTCTTCGGCAACAGCACGGAGGAACCGCAGAAAGCCCTCGCCCATCCGTTCGGCACTGTCCCGCTCGAACAGTTCCTCGTTGTACTCCAGGGTCCCGCGCAACGTCCCGTCACCGCTCTCGCTACAGCCGAGCGCCAGGTCGGCAGGCGCCTCGCGCTTGTCGACCGGGTAACTGTGCAAGGTGAGGTCGCCGACCGTGACTTCACCGGAATCGCCCAGGTTTGGGCCTTGGTACGTGAACATGGCTTGGTAGAGGGGGTTGCGGCTGGGATCACGGGCCGGCTGCACACGCTCCACCACGGAACTGAACGGCACGTCCTGATGAGCCATACCCTCCAGCACGGAACCACGGACCTGCCCAAGGAAGTCCACGAACCGCATCCCCGGCTCGCACTGACCCCGCAACACCACCGTATTCACAAAATATCCGATCAACGGCGCCACCTCAGGACGACTCCGCCCCGCCATCGGACACCCCACCGTCACATCACGCTGACCACACACCCGGCCCAGAAACGCCTGATACACAGCAAGCAGCGTCATGAACATCGTCGCGTCAGCACCCCGGGCAAGCCGACGCAACCCCTCAACCACACCCGCAGGAACAACAAACCCGACATGACCCGCCCGACCCGACTGCACCGCCGGCCGCACCCGGTCAACCGGCAGATCCAACACCGGAACACCCGCCAACCGACCACCCCAATAATCCAAGTGCGCATCCAGCACAACACGCTCCCGCAACCCATACTGCCAACGCGCCACATCCAAAAACTGCAACCCCAACTCAGGCAGCCCCGCAACCCCACCACCCACCGCAGCCCCATACAAAACCGTCAGCTCACGCCAGAAAATCTCATCCGACCACGCATCCGTAAACGCATGATGCGTCACCACCAACAACACATGCTCATCCACACCCAACCGGAACAACACCACCCGCAACGGCACATGCCCATCCAATACAAACGGCACACCCGCCCGCTCAGCCACCAACTCCTCAAGCAACCCCTCCCCACCAGCCCCACCAGGAACCGACACCACCTCAACCCGCACCGGACCCGCAGGCAGCACCTCCTGCACCACCGACCCCCCACGCTCCACAAAACGAGTCCTCAACACCTCATGCCGACCCACCACACCCGCCAACGCACCCTCCAACGCCCCCACATCAAGCCGTCCCACAAGCCGGAACGCCGACGGCACGTTGTACGACCCCACCCCCGGACCCAACCGCCACAAAAACCACAACGCCTCCTGCGCCGGCGACAACACCCCCTCACCCGCACCCAACCCCACCAACACATCCCCAGAAACCCCACCCGTCAGTCTGCGTTGGAGCAGCTGGCGCTTGGCCGCGCTGAGGCTGCGCCACTGCTCGTCGGTGACGCGGGGAATGGGGCTGCGTTCCGACGTGACGTCAAATGCGGTGGGAAGGGATCCCTCGTTGCTCACTGCTCCTCCTCAAGAAGTCGCACAGCGTCACTGTCGGACAGCTGATCCAATTCGGCCAGCAATTGCCCTATGTCCTCGGAATCCGCCAGCAGTTGGCGGACACGGGCCGCGAGGGCAGCGAGGCCTGGGCAAGCCAGTACGTCTTGTACGGCGATTCCGACGCCGAGGTCGGTATTGAGGCGGGTGGTCACGCGGATGGCGTGCAGGGAATGCCCACCGAGATCGAAGAAATTGTCCGTGGTGGAGACGCGTTCGGTCCCCAGGGTTTCGGACCAGATCCGGGCGATCGCCTTCTCGACATCGTCGGCCGGCGGTACGTACTCGTCCGGCCGGGTCCCGATGTCCGGCTCGAGCAGCCCGCTTCGGTTGATCTTCCCGTTGGGGAGCAGGGGCAGCGTGTCCAGGACCACCACCTGTACGGGCACCATGTGTTCGGGCAGCCGCTCGGCCAGGAAGGCCCGCAGTTCGCCCCCGCTCTCAGGCTCCAGGCCCGGCCCCTCGGCGTAACCCACCAGACGCAGTGCACCACCCGTCCCGGGCGAAGCCACCACCACAGCCGCCTCGACCTCCGGATGCGAGTGCAACACCACCTCGATCTCACCCGGTTCCACCCGGAAACCCCTGATCTTGACCTGCTGATCGACACGCCCCACGAACTCCAGCGTCCCGTCCGGCAGCCACCGCGCCAGATCACCCGTCCGGTACAACCGCGCACCCGGAACCCCGGAAAAACAGTCCGGCACGAACTTCTCCGCCGTCAGCCCTGGACGCGCCCAATAACCCACCGCCACACCAGGACCACCCAGCCACAGCTCACCCGGCACACCCACCGGCGCCAGCCACCCGAACCGGTCCACCACCCACGCCTGCGTATTGGTGATCGGCGGACCGATACGACCCGGTGTGACCGATCCCGCCAGCAGCGGCACACACGTCGAGGTCGTGGTGACCTCGGTGGGACCGTAACAATTGTAGAAGCGGGCCCCGCCGGCCTGAATGGCGCGCTCCACCATCACCGGATTGATCATCTCACCACCCACATGCACCCGCTCCAAGGTGGCAAAAGCGTCAGGGACCGCCGATACCGTCGCGTTGAACAGTGCCGACACTGCTCCAAGGACGGTCACGCCCTCCGAACGGATCAGATCGCGCAGGCTCTCCGGAGCCGTCACCACTTCCGGTGGAATGATCACCACCCGGCCGCCGTTCAGCAGCGGTCCCCACACCTCGAACGTCAGAGGATCGAACGACGCCGAAGCAAGCTGTGCCATCACTGACGACTCGGACAGCGGCAGATAATCGGCCTCGCATACGAGGCGCACCACCCCCGCGTGCGGCACCACCGCGCCCTTCGGCCGGCCCGTCGAACCCGACGTATACATCAGACACGCCGGCCTGAGACCAGAACCACCGCCAACCCCCCCACCAGCACTGCCGGACGTGAGAGGGACAGACCGCACCTGGCTGATATCGACGGTGGTCCGGCCGTCCAGCGGGAGACGGTCGAACAGATACTCATGCCCCACCACCACCCGCGCCCCCGAATCCTCCAGCATGAACGCCAGACGCT
>NZ_JBHXRX010000128.1:0-7145 GCF_042714995.1 Streptomyces sp. NPDC058665 | reverse complement strand
ACGAACCACCGCCACCCTGACACAGCGTCAGCAAACTAGACTCCGGAAAGGCCCTGTGACCAGGACAAATGGAGAAGTGCAACTGGAGTACTAGGACCTGGTCGGCCAGAGTGTAGATCATTCGGGCGGCGGTCTTCTCGCCCGGAAGGCTGGTGTGCTGACTCCCGGCCGCTTCCAGCGCCGCCTCGGCGATCTGGCCGGCACCGCGGACCTTGCGGTTCCGTAGCCAGGTCTCCAGCCAGCGAGCGCCAATACGTCGCAGGGCGGCTGGGGTCTGATAGCCGGTCAGCAGAGTCAACGGTCCGGCGTTGGTGAGGTCCAGTGCCGGGAAGATGCCCGTGAGGTAGGCGCGGAGCCGGTTGACGGTGCGGGTCCGATCGGCCACCAGGTCCGAACGGTGAACGGTGAAAATTTTCAGATCGGTGGCGATCTCGTCACCGATCCGCAGAAGGTGCAGGTCACGGCGAATACGGGCCTGATCGGCGATGACGGCCGCGTCCTTCGCACGGTAGCCCTCCGAGGCGCGGTTGATGGCGCGGCCGGAGATATAGAACGCGCGCTGGCCGTGGCTGAGGAGCGGGGTGATCACCAGAGCGGCGCCGCCGTCCATGAGGTCGATGCCCCACGTCACCTCATCGCCCAGAGCCAGGACGTCGGCGAGCAGCTGCAGTAGTTCGGTTTCGTCGTTGGCGACCCGTCGCGACAGCAGCCGACGGCCGGCCTCATCGATCACCACGCAGTGGTGATGGGTCTTACCTGCGTCGATCCCGGCCCAGATGGCAGCCACGTGGTTCTTCCGTGCGTCGGACAGTACGTGTGTGCCACGGACGACGTCGCTGTCGATTCCCTACGGAGCGATCGAGTCGCAATTCCTAATTGGAAGCCGAGTCGTCGTGGAGCGTCGGGCGGCCAATCAGTGGAAGCCATCAGCGGCACAATTCTGAAAGCCATACCCGACACCCTGGGCGGGCCAACCATACGAAGGGCTCGCCCGATCCCGTACCAACAAGGTAGGGAACCTTGACTTCCCGCTCCTGTCCGCCCGTCCCTCCACGCGGGCGAGCGTGGTCTCCTGGCGCCACCGGTACCGAGTCCGATTTCCACTACGGGGGCGACGTACGGCACTCTCTTTGCTGTACTCCACCCGTTCCGGGATAGCTGGTGTCGGCACACGACGCCCGTTGAGGAACACCCGGCTGGCGGATTGAGGTGGTGGGGGGAGGGGACATGGGAACCATTCCTTCACGGGAAAGGCCGCTGCTCCCCCGCCTCGTGTGTAGAGGTGTCGGCGTCCTGCCGATGAATTGCCGGGGTGCGGCAGAGTGCGAGGATGGCCATGTCGTCTTGGCGTTGGCCGCCGGTCCAGTGCGCGACGCTTCCCACAAGTGAATCCACGAGTTCCTTCGGGTGTGCGCACTTGCGGCCCGCCAGCGCGACGGTCGGGTCGTAAAAGCTCCCTTGCCGGTCACGGGCTTCCAGAACGCCGTCGGTGACCATCAGCAGGATGGCGTCGGCGGGCAGGGCGAAGGTATCCAGGGGGCCGTCGGGAAGAACGTCCGGCAGTCCTGCTCCCAGCGGCAGGGCGCTCGCAGCCGGCTCCAGCGGAGTCACCCGCCCTTTGCACAGGATGAAGGGCGAGGGGTGCCCCCTGGACAGCAGTGTGATCCTGCCCCCGCTGGCAGGGATCTCGGCGAGCAGGGCCGTGGTGAAGCGCTCGGCGCCCTCGTCCTCGTCGCCGAGGCTGTCGCCTCGCTCCAGCGCGTGGTCCAGACGCTGGGCCAGCACGCGAAGATCCGGAGCGGTGTCCGCTGCCTCTTGGAAGGTACCGACGACGGCAGAAACGGCGGGCACGGCCTGCATGCCCTTGCCGATGACGTCACCGATGATTGCGCGAACGCCAAAGGGTGTTTCCTGCACCGCGTAGAGGTCACCGCCGATCCGGGCCTCCGCCTGAGCGGCCTCGTAACGCACGGCCACGCTCAGTGACCCCACTATCGCCGGCGGCGATGGCAGCAAGGCGCGCTGCGTCGCCTCGGCGATGTCCCGCGCCACGGCCAGATGGCCACGCTGGCGGGCCACCACCCCGTTGACCCACACGGCGATGACACCCATCAGCAGCACCACCGCCAGGTCCACCAGCGTCGCCGACAATGGACGGCCTCTCTCCAGGTCGACGGCGAGCGCTGTCAGGACCACCACAGCCGCCACGGCCGCGGTGGTGCGGCGAGGCAGTATGGCGCAGCCCACGAGGGGCGCGGCCGCCAGCAGGGGCAGGCCCAGGTAGGGCTGCGGAGCGACGAGATCCAATGTCGCTCCGCCGAGAATGAGGAGAACGGACAGTACGCGGACTCTCGCATCAGTGCGGACTCCTGCCACGGCGGACAGCCGCATGAAGAATCACCGTCCTCAGGACGTGTTCGCAGCCCAGCACCGGCCGTCAGGCGAGGGTCCCGGCCTTCGCGGTTCCACGATCCCCGGGTCTGCACCCTGGAGATTCGGTCAGCGACGATGGCCTCGCCTAGCGCCATACATCCAGCATGCCTTATGCCCGCTTAGCCCGTATCGCCCACCTGGCGCGAAGTGACATGGTCGGTGCCCGCTCTGGCGCTGAAGGACAGCGGCAAAACCGGTTTGCCGATTTGGGTCCTGGGCTTGGGCCCTCGGACCCTCCCAGTGGGCCCGGGTGTCGTCGTTACAGTGCGATCCCCGGCGGGTGTACGCCCTCGGTCACTGGAGCAAACTGCAAAGAGGTGGCACGTGAATGGATGCGACGGCATACGCCGAGGCGTACGAACGAACGTGGGACAGAGCACGGTTGAGTACCTCGGAACGGTGGGGGTCGTCGCCCTCGTGAGCGGCGCGATCATTGCCACCGGCATCGGGGGCGATGTCGCCGGCTACGCGCAGCACCATGTCTGCCGCATTGTTCATATGGCGGACGGCGGCGGTTGCGACTCCGACGACGAGCCCGATCCCGACGAACCCGTCGAGCCTGCCACGGCACCCGGGGACAATCCCGGCGGATCCGGTGAGCCTGTCACGGCACCCGGGGACAAGCCCGGCGGCGGGTCCGGCGAGATCCCTGTCGTCGAATCCGACCCTGAATCCGACGACGAAGTGGGGAACGCGCTTCCCAGTCTCTGCTTCGAGCCACGGGAACGGTCGTCGAACTCGTCGATCTCCGTTCCGGGAAACGGGCCCCTGGCAAAGGCGGCGGCCTGGGGTTACTCGTACCTGGTCAACTTCGTCATCGACAAGATCGACAACGAGAAGAACAAGGAGAAGCGGGTCCAGTTGGCGCTCGCGGACCTCGCCTACTGTCTCCCGGACTACAACATCGTCATCGCACAGCCCCACGAGGGCAATCTGCAGCAGATGGACGGTGCGGCGCTGATCGAGACCGTCGAGATCAGCGGTACGACGTACCGCGTCTACGCGTTCAAGACCGGCACGTTCACCTGGGCCGACGACGCCGACCTCGGCTGGAAGAACCGCGGGTTCCACGGCGTCTTCGACATCAGCGAGGACCGCCGCACCGTCACGTTCCAGGAGCCGCCCCGCCCCAAGCGAAAAGAGGGCTGGAAGCCCGGCGACGAGGGCTGCCAGGTCGAGGGGCAGGAACTGCCCGACCGGAGCAGGTACTACAACACCTACTCCCCACTGAACAACGAAGCCTCGACCCAGTCGGTCCGGATGCTCGTGAACGACATGCGCCGCTGCTTCCCCGACTACAACGTGGTCGCGATGCACTCGGAGCAGTCGTCGCACTGGGTCCAGGAACCGGATTCGTTCGTCCATCAGGGCAGATACCGGCTGAATTCCAACGAATACCATGAAGACGAGCAAGGGGACGACATCGCCTCCGGCCGGGCGGTGTTCGATGTCCACGTCTTCGACAAGGGCACCTTCAGCAATGACGGCGACGGCGGATACACCAACTGGGCCTTCTACGGGGACTTCACCCGCGACGGCATGCAAGCGACGTTCGAGCAGCCGGAACCCGCCGACCTCGACGCCGACTCCACCCTCACCGGAACGGGCACGGTCAACTTCAACGACGAGACGCCGAAGTACACGGACGGCGGGCCGTACCCGGGGACCGACTACTCCGGCGACGTGCCGGGCGACAACGGCGAACTGACCCAATCCCTTGTCGAGGAGTACGGCCGTACATTCCCCGACACGAACATCATCGCGGTGAAGTCGTTCAACAACCTCTCCTTCAGCGGAGTGTCCGGTCTGGAGCACCTCGCGGTGGTCGACGGTGTCGACGTGTTCGCCATCGACGAGGGAACCATCACCAACAACGGCGACGGCGGCTGGCAGAACTGGGGCTTCACCGGCACCTTCGAGCACGCGAAGGACGAGAAGGACCCGAAGGAGGTGACCTTCAACAACCACTGAAGGCGGTGACCAGGCGTTCGGTCAGGGCGACGGCGTCGCGGCGAACGGCCACCTCACCGCCTTCAGCCAGGACACCAGCCTGGATCTGGACGCCGCGTATCCGCTCGGAGAGCGCCCGAGTGCGCGGTGTTCGTCCAAGAGCTGGAGTGCCGTCTGCTGGAGCCAGGCGGTGTCGTCGGGGTGCGGGCTGAGCACGGCGGCAGAGACCGCAACGACTTGGTCGTCCAGCGCAGCGGCGACATCGGATCGCCCCGCTCATCCGGCTCGACCAGCGCCAGCAACGCCGGAACGAGCAGCGGGTCAAGCTCCTCGGCGCTCTTGCGACCGCCACCGTCCCGGCGGACCCGGCCATCGGGCAACGGGTCCTCGCCGTGCTCCAGCTCGAAGACGCCCTTCCGCACCGCCGCGCTCGCGCGACGGCCCGGACCCCGCCATGCCCCAGCAGCCGGGCCTCGGCGGCCAGCGCCAGCCGCTGCTGCCGCTCATTGAGATTGGGGAACAACACCCCGAATCTCAGGGCAAGTTGGTCACGGACCTCGCTCGGTATGCGCATACCACACCAACGACAGGGAGACCGCGAAGCAACGTGTTGATTCTTTACGGGCCCTTAGCCGACGGCTGCCGGAGGCTCGGTGCTTTCTTCCCGGAGAGAGCGTCCGAGTATGCGGCTCAGCCACTGGGATCGAGTGCGGCGGGCTTCGCGGGTGAGGGTCGCAGTGGGGACGAACGAGTCGAAGCCGTGGAAAGCTCCGGGCCAGACGTGCAGTTCGGCGTCGCCGCCGGCCCGCCATATCGCGTGGGCGTAGGTGATGTTCTCGTCCCGGAACGTCTCCGCCGAGCCGACATCGATGTAGGTGGGCGGCAGCCCGCTCAGGTCGGTGGCGCGGGCGGGGGCGGCGTAGGGCGGCAGGTCCGGGCCTCCGTACAGGTCGCCCAGGTAGGCCTGCCAGCCGACGGCGGTCGAGGACCTGTCCCACAGGCCGATGCCCTCCATCTGGAGGGCGGAAGGGGTGTCGAGGCGATCGTCGAGCATCGGGCACAGCAGGAGCTGCCCGATGGGCATCCGTCCGTCGCCCCGGTCCCGGTGGAGCAGGGTCAGGGCCGCGGCGAGTCCGCCGCCGGCACTCTTGCCTCCGACGATCACGCGCTCGACGTCGATTCCGAGTTCGTCCGCGTGGTCGGTGGTCCACACCAGCCCGGCATGGCAGTCCTCCAGCGGTCCCGGATAACGCGTCTCCGGCGCCAGTCGGTACTCCACGGACACGACGGCCAGGCCGAGGGGAGCGGACCAGTCACGGAGGATCCTTGGAAGGACGGACCAGGCGTTGCCCATGGTCAGCCCGCCGCCGTGCAGGTAGTACAGCACCGGCAGCGGACCGGTGGCGTCGGCGGGCCGCGCGTACACCAGCGTGACGTCCGGGCTGCCCTCGGCACCGGGCACGCTCAGTTCCTCGACGGCGAAGCGGCCGTTCGCACGTAGCTCGGCGGCTGTGGGCAGAGGCCGACTCGCGGCGTCTCGTCGCCGGTGGGCGGCGAGATTCCCAGAAGTGAGCCGTTCCCTCGGCAGGTTGCCCAAGGCCGCCAGCGCGGCGCCCAGTTCCGGGTCGAACGGAGGAGGCGTCCGCGCCCCGGCCGCTTCGGCGGCCGGGGAGTCCCGGCGCCCGGTCATGACGCGCCGCCCCGGCGGGCGGAGACATGGCCTCGGGCCATGCCGGGTCGCCGCCCTCCGGCGGGCAACGCCGAAACTCCAGGTGTCGAAACGTCAGGGGCCAAGAGGTCAGGTGTCGATGCCATCGCGATCATGGTCTCAGCACATCACGAGCGGCGCCGGTCATGAGTGGTGAATACCGATTTTTCTCCCCCGGAGATCCGTCGGAATGCCCCCTAGCCTCGCTGTTTCGTACGTCCAGCAGAACTTGGAGGTTGGCCATGTAGGTGGTTGATCGTGGTTCGTAAGCTCGTCGTCGCCTACTGGTGTGATTGCGGTCCGGGTAGCTGCCAGGAGGCCCGGTAGCAGGCTGGCGGCGTCGGCGGTGCGTCACAGCTTCCGTCTGGCTCGAGTCCGTGAAGGGCTAGCCTCGCCGTTTCAGTTGAGCTGAGGCGGCGTCGCTGATCGCCAAGTGTTGGGGTGGCCGACGTGATTTCGGTGCTTGGGCAGGTCGGAGTCCCGGCGCGGTGGTCGGGTTCTCGGGGTTCTATCGGGTCGTGGGCGGACGTGGGCGTGCCGGTCAGCTGGCGGGTCGGGGCAGTGCGGCGAGGCGGTGAAAGGCCGTGGCCAGAGTTCGTGTCTCCAGGGCCAGGTCGCCGATATTCGCAGGTGGAGGCGCCGGCCGCCGCGGGTGATGCGGGTGATGCGGGCGGCGACGTGCAGTAGCCGGTAGCGAAGTTTCTTCGGCTCGGCGGTGGCCAGTTCCCCGTCCAGGAGGAGGACACGGGTCCAGGCGAGGAGCTCAATCGCGGCGAGCCTGAGTTCGAGCCAGACGGCGTTGATGCCGAAGTCGCGGGAGGGGAAGCGGCCGAATCCGGTGGTCTTGCCGCACCGGATGTGGTCCTCGACAGTGGCATGTCCGCGGTGGCGGACTTCCAGGAACTGGGCGGAACCACCACCGGAGTACGGGGTGTCGGTGAGGAACACCTGATGCCGTACTAGTACTCCAGTTGCACTTCTCCATTTGTCCTGGTCACAGGGCCTTTCCGGAGTCTAGTTTGCTGACGCTGTGTCAGGGTGGCGGTGGTTCGTG
>NZ_JBHXRX010000127.1:0-7275 GCF_042714995.1 Streptomyces sp. NPDC058665 | reverse complement strand
CCGAGGGGGGCACGGGAGGTGCCCCCTCCGTTGTCGTCGGTCGCCAACTCCCCCGTAGCCCCCAAGGGGGCACGGGAGGTGCCCCCTCCGCGTTGACTCCCTCCTCCGCCTTGCGATCGCACGCACCAGACCCCGCTCCCTGATCCGGCCTGATCCAAACGACAGACCCCACGGCCGTACGCCGTGCGGGGTGTACGGCCCGCGGCCTGTCACCCGTGGGGAGCTCCGCCTCATGGGGCACGTGATGAATCCGTGCCGCCCGTCGCCGGACCGGGCCCCCGGGGTCAGCCGACGGCGCGCGCGGCCATCCGGGCCTTGCGGGCGGCGAGCTTCTCGTCGAACTTGCTCGCCTCGGTGTCGAGCCCGCCCATGTACATGCCGAGCTCTTCCTGCGCCTTGAGCCCCTCGGGGCCAAGACCGTCGATGTCGAGCACCTTCAGATAGCGCAGCACCGGCTGGAGCACGTCGTCGTGGTGGATGCGCATGTTGTAGATCTCGCCGATCGCCATCTGCGCGGCGGCGCGCTCGAAGCCCGGCATACCGTGCCCCGGCATCCGGAAGTCCACGACCACGTCGCGCACCGACCGCATGGTGAGGTCCGGGGCGATCTGGAAGGCCGCGCCGAGCAGATTGCGGTAGAAGACCATGTGCAGGTTCTCGTCGGTGGCGATACGGGCCAGCATCCGGTCGCAGACCGGGTCACCCGAGTGGTGGCCGGTGTTGCGGTGCGAGACACGGGTCGCCAGCTCCTGGAAGGCGACGTACGCGACGGAGTGCAGCATCGAGTGCCGGTTGTCCGACGTGAAGCCGTCCGACATGTGCGCCATCCGGAACTGCTCCAGCCTGTCCGGGTCGACGGCGCGCGACGCGAGCAGATAGTCGCGCAACACGATGCCGTGCCGGCCCTCCTCGGCGGTCCAGCGGTGCACCCAGGTGCCCCACGCGCCGTCGCGGCCGAAGAGGCTGGCGATCTCGTGGTGGTAGCTGGGGAGGTTGTCCTCGGTCAGCAGGTTCACCACGAGGGCGACCTTGCCGAGGTCGGTCACCTTGGACTGCTCCGGCTCCCAGGCCGTGCCGTCCTCGAAGAAACCGGGGAAGTTGCGCGCGTCGGACCAGGGCACGTACTCGTGCGGCATCCAGTCCTTGGCGACCTTGAGATGGCGGTTGAGTTCTTTCTCCACCACCTCTTCCAGTGCGTACAGCAGTCGGGCGTCTGTCCACGCCTCCGAACTGCCGAGATGGGGAGAGGTGAGTGTCACGGATGCTCCTGGGGACGGGAGTGGTACCTACGGGTTCGTAGGTTACGTGACCGTAGGTTAAGGGCGCGGTAAGCCGCGAGCCAAGACCGGAGTCGCGATACTCACTTATCCGCGGTTGGATGCCCCTTTACATGTGATTATGTGAGCGGTTCGCGGGGCCGTAGGGAGCCGTATCGAGAGACAGGTCACGCCCCAGATCCCGCCGGAGGTACTCCGCGGTGAACGACTTGGGGTGGCGCAGCAGTTCGGCCGGTGTTCCCTCGAAGACGATCTCGCCGCCGTGTTTTCCGCCGTCCGGACCGAGGTCGATCACCCAGTCCGCGCGTTTGACCACATCCACGTTGTGCTCGACGCAGATCACCGTGTTCCCCGCGTCCACCAGCCGGTCGAGCAGCGCCAGCAGCGTGCCCACGTCCGCCATGTGCAGCCCGGTGGTCGGCTCGTCCAGGACGTACACGCTGCCCGTACGGTGTAGTTGGGTCGCCAGTTTGATGCGCTGGCGCTCCCCGCCCGACAGGGAACTGAGTGGCTGACCGAGCGTCAGATACGTCAGCCCCACGTCGTTCAGGGTCCGCAGCTTGCGTAGCAGCCCCCGGTCGCCGCCGAACTCCTCGAAGAACGGGATCGCCTGAGCCGCCGTCATGTCCAGCACGTCCACGATGGACCTGCCGCCCACCCGGAGCGCCAGTACGCGGTCGTTGAACCGCCGCCCCTCGCACACCTGGCAGACTGTCGTCACCGGGTCCATGAACGCGAGGTCCGTGTAGATGATCCCGCGCCCGGCGCATTCGGCGCAGGCGCCGGAGGAGTTGAAGCTGAAGAGGCCCGGCCCGACGCCGTTCTCCTTCGCGTACACCTTGCGGACGGTGTCCATGGCGCCGAGGTACGACACCGGCGTGGAGCGCGACGAGGCCGTGATCGCGCCCTGGTCGATGACGATCGCGTCCGGGTGGGCGGCGGTGAAGACCCGCGAGACCAGCGTCGACTTGCCCGATCCCGCGACACCGGTTACGGCCGTCAGCACCCCGGCGGGGAACCGTACGTCGATGCCCTTCAGGTTGTGCAACGCGGCCCCACGCACCGGCAGTTGGCCGGTGGGGGAGCGGAAGGTGTCCTTGATGGGCGTACGGCTCACGAGATGCCGGCCGGTGAGGGTGTCCGAGTCCCGCAGCCGCTCCACCGTCCCCTCGAACACCACCTGTCCGCCGTCCGCGCCCGCCCGGGGCCCCATGTCGACGACATGGTCCGCGATGGCCACCACATCCGGGTCGTGCTCCACCACCAGCACCGTGTTGCCCCGGTCGCGCAGCCGCCGCAGCAGATCGTTCAGCCGGCCCACGTCGCGCGGGTGCAGACCCACGCTCGGCTCGTCGAAGATGAACGTCAGCCCCGTCAGCGAACTCCCCAGATGGCGCACCATCTTGAGCCGCTGCCCCTCACCGCCGGAGAGCGTGGTCGTCTCCCGGTCCAGGCTCAGATAGCCGAGCCCGATCCCCACCAGCCGGTCGAGCCGCTCACGCGCCGCGGTTGCGATCGGCGTCGCCACCGGGTCGTCGATCGCCGCCAGTACACCCACCAGGTCCCCGACCTCCATCCGGGTGTAGTCGGCGATGTTCAGGCCGTCGATACGGGTCGCCAGCGCCGCCTCGTTCAGCCGCGCCCCGCCGCACGCGTCGCACACCCGCTGCGCGGTGAACCGGCTCGCGGCCTCCCTGCGCTTCTCGGACAGGCTCGCCGTGTCCCGCTTGAGGAAGAGCCGCGTGAAACGGCCCACGACACCCTCGAACCGTACGTCAGCCGCGCCCGTCCGCAGCTCCAGCCTGACGGTGAAGTCGCCGCCGTACAGCAGCAGTCGGCGCTCCTCGGCGGTGTACCGGTCGATCGGCTTGTCCGGGTCGAAGTGCCCCGAACCGGCGTACAGGCTCCACTCCCAGGTGCCCACCGAGAGCCCCGGCAGCAGCAGCGCGCCCCCGTTCAGGGACTTCGACCAGTCGACCGCGCGATCGAGGTCGAGCCGTACGACCCGCCCCACGCCGTCGCACTCCGGGCACATGCCGGACGGGTCGTTGAAGGAGTACGCGGTGGCCGCCCCCGCGCTCGGCGTGCCGTACCGCGAGAACAGCACCCGGATCACCGAGTAGATGTCGGTCATCGTGCCGACGGTGGAACGGACGTTGCCGCCCACCGGCTTCTGGTCGATGACGATCGCCACGGACAGGTCATCGATCGCCTCGACGTGCGGACGCTCGTGCTTGGGCAGCCGGTTCCTGATGTACGTCGTGAAGGTCTCGTTGAGCTGGCGCTGCGACTCCACGGCGATGGTGTCGAAGACGATCGAGGACTTGCCGGACCCGGAGACCCCGGTGAAGACGGTGATCCGGTCCTTGGGAATGGTCAGCGAGACGTCCCTGAGGTTGTTCTCACGGGCGCCCACGATGGTGATGTTTCGAGGCATGGGCCCGAAGCTAATCGGGAATCCAGACAACTGCTGTCCGGATTCCCGACCGCCTCTGGTTCGTGTTTCGACCCCCGGGGACGGCCGCTACGAGGCCGTCCCCGCCCGTACCTCCTCCACCGTCGTGTCACGCAGCTCGCCGTCGAGAACCAGCCACCGCGTGATACCGATCGACTCCAGGAACGGCAGGTCGTGGCTCGCCACGACCAGGGCGCCCCTGTACGCCCCCAGCGCCGCCGTGAGGGCGCGCACACTCGCCAGGTCGAGATTGTTCGTCGGCTCGTCCAGCATCAGCAGGCGCGGCGCCGGCTCGGCGAGCAGCAGAGCCGCGAGCGAGGCGCGGAACCGCTCACCGCCCGACAGCGTCCCGGCCGGCTGGTTCGCCCGCGCGCCCCGGAACAGGAAGCGCGCGAGCCGCGCCCGGATCATGTTGTCCGTGGCCGCGGGCGCGAACCGCGCGACGTTCTCCGCCACGCTCAGCGCGTCGTCCAGGACGTCGAGCCGCTGCGGCAGGAAGCGCGTCGGCACAAGCGAATCGGCCTCGCCCGCGACCGGCGCCAGCTCCCCGGCGACCGTCCGCAGCAGCGTCGTCTTGCCCGCCCCGTTCCGGCCCACCAGCGCGATCCGCTCCGGGCCGTGGATCGCGAACTCGCCCTTGGCCCGCGCCCCGTACCGCAGCTCCAGCTCGCGCAGACGCAGCACGCCCACGCCGGGGTGGACCTCGGTGGCCGGCAGTTCGATCCGGATCTCGTCGTCGTCACGCACCGCCTCCACCGCCTCGCCGAGCCGTTCCCTGGCCTCCGCGAGCTTCGTGGTGTGCATGATGCGGTGCTTGCCCGCCGAGACCTGCGCCTGGCGTTTGCGCTCCTGCATGATGGTCTTCGGCTCGCGCTTGGTGTCCCACATCTTCTGTCCGTAGCGCTTGCGCCGGGCCAACTTGACCTGGGCGTCGGCCAGTTCGCGCTTCTGCCGCTGCACATCACCCTCGGCGGCGCGCACCATCCGCTCCGCCGCCTCCTGTTCGACGGCCAGGGCCTCCTCGTACGCGGAGAAGTTCCCGCCGTACCAGGTCACCTCGCCGTCCCGCAGATCGCCGATCCGGTCGGCCAGATCGAGGAGTTCACGGTCGTGGCTGACCATGACCAGCAAGCCGGACCAGCCGGCGACGGCCTCGTGGAGCCGCCTGCGCGCGTACAGGTCGAGATTGTTCGTCGGCTCGTCCAGCAGCAGTACCGCGGGACGGGCCAGCAGCAGCGCCGCCAGCCGCAGCAGGACGCACTCGCCGCCCGACACCTCGCCGATGGTCCGGTCGAGGCCGACATGGCCGAGTCCGAGCTGGTCGAGCGTGGCGCGCGCCCGTTCCTCGACGTCCCAGTCGTCACCGATCAGGGCGAAGTTCTCCGCGCTCGCGTCGCCCGCCTCGACGGCGAGCAGCGCGGCACGGGTGTCGGCGATACCGAGCGCCTGGTCGACGCGGAGAGCGGTGTCCAGTACGGCGTTCTGCGGGAGATGGCCGATCTCGCCCACCGCGCCGGTCCTGCCATCGGTGGGCGTGAGTTCGCCCGCGATCAGCTTCAACAGGGTTGATTTCCCTGACCCGTTGACGCCGACCAGACCCGTCCGGCCGGGGCCGACGGCCAGGTCGAGATCGTCGAACACGACGGACCCGTCCGGCCAGGCGAAGGAGAGCGCGGAGCACGTGATCTGCGGGGAAGCGGAGGAAGTTGACATACGGGTCTCCTGGCTGCTGCGAAGGGATGCGAGG
Organism: Streptomyces sp. NPDC058665; assembly: GCF_042714995.1. Taxonomy (NCBI): domain Bacteria; kingdom Bacillati; phylum Actinomycetota; class Actinomycetes; order Kitasatosporales; family Streptomycetaceae; genus Streptomyces; species Streptomyces sp. NPDC058665. Next base: position 1,796 of record NZ_JBHXRX010000127.1, on the reverse strand, counting down.
CAACGGTGGGAGACACCGGCGTGGGGCACCGGGGAGGGACGGCTCGACAGCCGAGGTCGCACGCGGTGCGCGCGGGTCAGGGAGCCGCGCGGCACGGTGTCTCAGGGGACCTCAGAAGAGCAACGTCCTACTCCGTTCGGCGACAACAGGACTGCTGTGCACCGTACGAGGGGGCGGTCGCGGGAAGCAACGCGTTTTTACGGCCGGGCGGCGGGGTTCAGCAGGCGTCGCGCAGCAGCTCGGCGACGTCGTGGTCCAGATCGAGATACAGATGCTCGCGGCCGACGGGGACGACACCCAGGGAGCGGTCGAGGAAGCGCCGTACCTCCGAGGTGCGGACATGGACCATCGCGACGCCTTCGGGGGCGTGGAACTCCAGCACCGTACGGTCGTAGCCGAACGGCCGCACCCGTACGTCACCGAGCCCGGCCGGCTCGTCCATCCCGACCGTCAGCAGCTCCCGGGAGAACGCCCAGGACACCTCGGTACCCTCCAGCGTCGCCGTGGGCGGGAACGCCATCTGTACGGCGAAGGGATCCCCGCCGTCGTAGCGCAGGATCGCGGGAACGGTCTCCAGCTGTGGCGCCGAGGCGACCAGCCGGGCTTGCAGGTCCTGCTCGATGACGGTGGACAAGGCCAGCTCCCCTTTGCGCGGCTCGGGCGGATGAGTGTCTTCCGCTACAGGGAAAGACGACGCAACGCGCTGAAGAGTGCTCGGTGAACGGCGTGAGCTACGTCACCGTTTTTCCTACTCGCGGGTCGGTGTCAGCGGCACCTCCCGACTCCGGACGAAACGGTCGCGGTCCCTTCGCGGCACTACCCTTGACCCACCATGACGACGATCAGGACACCCGCCGACGAGGCCGAAGCCAGGGCGATCCAGGACGAGTTGCGCGAACTGGTCGTGCTCGACGAAGCGGGGCCGGAGCCCGGGACCGGGTCGGTGACGGGGGTCGACGTCGCGTACGACGACGACCGCGACATCGTCGCCGCGGCTGCCGTCGTCCTCGACGCGGCCACCCTCTCCGTCGTGGACGAGGCGACCGCCGTCGGCCGCGTCACCTTCCCCTATGTGCCGGGCCTGCTCGCCTTCCGCGAGATCCCGACGGTCCTCGCCGCCCTCGACGGCCTGACGTCGGACCCGGGACTGGTCGTCTGCGACGGTTACGGCCGCGCCCACCCCCGCCGGTTCGGACTCGCCGCCCATCTCGGGGTGCTGACCGGGCTGCCGGTGATCGGTGTCGCCAAGAACCCCTTCACCTTCTCGTACGAGCAACCCGGCCCCCGGCGCGGCGAGTTCGCACCGCTGCTGGCCGACGACGGTGAGGAGGTGGGCCGGGCGCTGCGTACGCAGGACGGTGTGAAACCCGTGTTCGTCTCCGTCGGCCACCGCACCGGCCTCGACACCGCCTGCGCGCACACCCTGCGGCTGGCCCCGGACTTCCGCCTCCCGGAGACGACCCGCCGGGCGGACGCGCTGTGCCGCCGGGCGCTGCGCGAGGCGGTGGAGGCGACGCGCGGAAACTGATCCGGCGCGGAGCGATGAGTTTCGGGCGGGGCCCCGGTCTGCCTTTCGAAGGGATAGGTGCGCGGCGGCCCGTGCTGGGGGCGGGCCGCCGCGTTCCCATGACCCTCGCCGTCCGACCCTCGCCGTCTAGGGCGTGTTGTGAAAGTGGCGTCGTCCGCCCAAAGGGCGGGGCTCACGGCGTCTGGTGCGTGCGATCGCAAGGCGGAGGATCATCCTCGTACTGGACGTACTTGGATGACTCCGACAACGCGGCGAGCGCGCGTGCCAG
>NZ_JBHXRX010000126.1:0-7778 GCF_042714995.1 Streptomyces sp. NPDC058665 | reverse complement strand
CGTCCTTCCCGGATCCGGGAAGGACGGGGCCGCCGTCAGGTGTTCCGCGTGCTCCCCGGCTACTTCTGGACGCCGAAGACGGGGACCAGCGAGTCGGGAAGCCTGTCGTTGCAGGACAGTTGGCCCGTCTTCGTCAGCGCGTCGTTCACGCAGGTGTAGTAGTCGCGGTAGACCAGCTGCACGGTGAATGTCGCCGCCACGACCAGCAGCGCGATGGCCGCCGTGACGATTCCGCTCACGGCGGCGGTCGTCTGCGGCTTGTGCGCCGCCGCGCCCTGCGCCGGGGCACCCGGCACACCCGGGGCCGGCGGAGCAGTGGTGGTCGCCGCGGGAGACGCCGTACGGGAGTCGGAGGCCGAACCCGAGTCGGAGGCCGTGGTCGTACCCACGTCCGAGGCGCGTGCCGTCGCCTGACCCTGGCCCTGCCCCTCGCCCGCCGGACGGGGCAGCGGCGCCTTGGCCCGCAGTGAGCTGACGCCCCAGTACAGCGCGAGCGCGCCGAGGAGCAGCGCGATCTCCGGGAAGTCGAACAGGGCGAAGAAGAAGGCCCACATGCCGGAGAGCAGTGAGTACCTGGCGCGGCGCTGGAACGGGTCGGTCGGGTCCCAGCGCAGGCCGCCCCTGCCGCCGGGGCCGCCGTCCGGACCGTCCTGGCGGTCGCCGGGGCCGTTCCGCTCGCCGCCCGGTCCGCTCTGGCCGCCCTGTCCGGGCCTGCCGCCGAATCCGCCCGACGAGCGCCCCGGCTGCCGGCTGCTCCACTGGCTGCCCCAGGACGAGCGGTCACCGCCCGACCGGTCGTCCGGCGTCCCGCCCCCGTTCTGGGGATGACGCGGCTGCCACGGCTGGTCGGGCCTGTCCTCCGGCGGCGGCGCGAACGGGTTGTCGTCGGAGGACCCGGAGGACCCGGACGATCCCGAGGACCCGGAGGCCCCCGACGATCCCGAGGACCCGGACGACCCCGAACTCCCGGAAGAGTCCGGGGATCCCGAGCCGGTGGACTCCGGGCCCGAAGACCCCGAAGAGCCCTCCGGCCCCGAGGACCCGGCGGACGAGGACTGGCGTTCCCGCATCAGAAGCACCGGCCCGGTGGGCTGCGGGACATGAAGTGCCGTGCGGTGTCGTCGGTCCGGCATCTGGTGAACGTCTTCCCCTCAGACCCTTGGTGTAAGGGGTCTTGTGTCGTATGGCCCATCCTGGAGACAGGTCCGTGTCCCCAGACGCTACCTCCCGGCCGAGCCCCCGTCCCCCGGGGGCCGTTCGGTGTGCCGGTATCGTTGCTGACGGTCGGCTCCTTCGTAGAGTTCCCCGAACCGGGAGACACGATTCGTGTCTACGACCACACGACGCCGTACGACCCGCACGACCCGCGAGGCTGTGCTCGCTTCCAGAAAGGCGTTCCGCCGTGGCCTCCCCGCCGTCCCCGCCCGCCCCCGACGACCCGGTCACCCCGACGGAACCGGGCTCTCCGGTCGAATTCGGCTCCCCGGCCCGGCTCGTGGTCCTCGTCTCAGGATCCGGTACGAATCTCCAGGCCCTGCTCGACGCCGTCGCCGCCGACCCCGACGGGTACGGCGCCCGTGTCGTCGCCGTCGGCGCCGACCGCGGCTCCATCGCCGGGCTGGAGCGTGCCGAGCGGGCCGGGCTGCCGACCTTCGTCTGCCGCGTCAAGGACCACGCGACGCGCGAGGAGTGGGATGCCGCGCTGACCGGGGCGACCGCCGCGTACGAGCCCGATCTCGTCGTCTCGGCCGGTTTCATGAAGATCGTCGGGAAGCGGTTCCTCGCGCGCTTCGGCGGCCGGTTCATCAACACCCACCCCGCTCTGCTGCCCAGTTTTCCCGGTGCCCACGGGGTGCGTGACGCGCTCGCGTACGGGGCGAAGGTCACCGGTTGCACCGTCCACTTCGTCGACGACGGCGTCGACACCGGCCCGGTCATCGCGCAAGGCGTGGTCGAGGTGCGGGACGAGGATCACGAGGACGGTGGCGTCGCTCTCCATGAGCGCATCAAGGACGTCGAGCGACGGCTGCTCGTCGATGTCGTGGGGCGTCTCGCCCGGCACGGCTACCGCATTGAGGGACGAAAGGTAACAATCCAGTGAGCGTCGAGAAGACAGCCGAAGCAGCCGCCGCCGAAGGTACGAAGCGGCCCGTCCGCCGCGCGCTGGTCAGCGTCTACGACAAGACGGGCCTGGAAGAGCTGGCCCGTGGACTGCACGCGGCCGGTGTCACGCTCGTCTCGACCGGCTCCACCGCCGGGAGGATTGCCGCCGCCGGGGTGCCCGTCACCAAGGTCGAGGAGCTGACGGGGTTCCCCGAGACGCTCGACGGCCGCGTCAAGACGCTGCACCCGCGCGTCCACGCCGGCATCCTGGCCGACCAGCGGCTCGCCTCCCACCGCGAACAGCTCGCCGAACTCGGCATCGAGCCCTTCGAACTGGTCGTCTCGAACCTCTACCCCTTCCGCGAGACCGTCGAGTCAGGGGCCACCCCCGACGAGTGCGTCGAGCAGATCGACATCGGCGGCCCGTCCATGGTCCGCGCCGCCGCCAAGAACCACCCGTCGGTCGCCATCGTCACCAGCCCCGCGCGGTACGGCGACGTCCTCGCGGCCGTACAGGACGGCGGGTTCGACCTGCCGACCCGCAAGCGGCTCGCCGCTGAGGCGTTCCAGCACACCGCCGCGTACGACGTGGCCGTGGCCTCCTGGTTCTCGGCCGACTACGCCGCCGCGGACGACTCGGGTCTCCCGGACTTCCTCGGCGCGACGTACGAGCGCACGAACGTCCTGCGCTACGGCGAGAACCCGCACCAGCCCGCCGCGCTCTACACCGCGGGATCGGGCGGCGGCCTCGCCGGCGCGGAGCAGCTGCACGGCAAGGAGATGAGCTACAACAACTACACGGACACCGACGCCGCGCGCCGCGCCGCCTACGACCACTCCGAGCCGTGCGTCGCGATCATCAAGCACGCCAACCCGTGCGGCATCGCGATCGCCGGCGACGTCGCCGAGGCGCACCGAAAGGCCCACGCGTGCGACCCGCTGTCCGCGTTCGGCGGTGTGATCGCCGTCAACCGGCCGGTCTCGGTCGCGATGGCCGAGCAGGTCGCCGAGATCTTCACCGAGGTCATCGTCGCGCCGGGCTACGAGGACGGCGCCGTCGAGGTGCTGGCCCGCAAGAAGAACATCCGCGTGCTGCGCTGCGAGGGCGGGCCATCGGCCCCCGTCGAGGTGAAGCCCATCGACGGCGGTGCCCTGCTCCAGGTCACCGACCGTCTCCAGGCCGACGGCGACGACCCTTCGACCTGGACGCTCGCCACCGGCGAGGCCCTGTCGGACGCCGAACTGCGCGAGCTGTCCTTCGCGTGGAAGGCGTGCCGCGCGGTCAAGTCCAACGCGATCCTGCTCGCCAAGGACGGCGCGAGCGTCGGCGTCGGCATGGGGCAGGTCAACCGAGTGGACTCGGCGAAGCTCGCCGTGGAGCGCGCGGGCGAGGAGCGGGCCCGTGGGTCGTACGCGGCGTCGGACGCGTTCTTCCCCTTCCCCGACGGTCTGGAGATCCTGCTGGAGGCGGGCGTCAAAGCCGTGGTGCAGCCGGGTGGTTCGGTACGTGACGAGCTGACGGTCGAGGCGGCGAAGAAGGCGGGCGCGACGATGTACTTCACGGGGACACGGCACTTCTTCCACTGAGCTGCCGCTACGGGACTTCCAGAACACGCCCCAACGCCAGAAGGCCGTAAACCCCGTCGCCAGGACGGGTGTTACGGCCTTCTGGCATACGCCCTGTTCGCCGAAGCAATCGGGTGCGGTGACGCGGGGTCAGTAACCGGGTCAGTAACGGGCGCGCTTGAACCACGCCGCGCCGTCCGCCTTCGATACGAAGACGATCAGCAGAATGCTGAGAACGATGTGGACGATGCCCACGATCCCGCCGAAGGGGTAGATGCCCAGGACTATCGTCAGGGCGCCGTAGACGATCAGCCCGGTGCGCAGGCCGGCGCCACCGGTGTTGATCTTGATCGCCAGGACGATCGACGCGACGGTCCACACGACCGCGACGAAGGTCATGAACCAGAGCACACCGCTCGACTGGTCGACCAGGCTCTGGAACTGCGAGTCGTTCGCGAGTTCGTCGCTGTCCTTCGCCGCGTTGATCGCGATCGCGCCGAGCAGGCAGATCACGGCGCCGATCAGGCTGAGCCCGGAGAGAATCCAGAGGAACACGCGGGACGCCGACACACCGCCCGGCATCGTCTGCGGGCCGCCGCCCATGGGACCGCCGGGGTAGCCGCCGTAGGGCTGGACCGGGGGCGCCTGCGGGTAGCCGTAGTTGGGCTGCTGGGGCTGCTGGCCCTGCTGCGGGTAGCCGTATCCGGGCTGGCCGCCCTGGGGCTGGCCCTGCTGTCCGTAAGGGTTGTTCGGGTCGCCAAAGCTCATGGCGGGTTTCCTCCGTTGGTGACGCGGGGACATCGCGGATCCGAAGGAGGAAACATCACACAACCGAGCGGTTTGCCCCCCAACACTGACCGCGCACTGCGCGGCTCATCGTGCGGGTTTTACCGACTTTTTGTCCAGTCACTATTCGTATGCGTTGTGCAAGTGCAACCTGGGCACGCCCCGTTGATCTTGGTTCCCGTACCGGCGGATTGGAACAGCGGTGGGGTCATCCGCGAAGATGGGCGCATGACCGCCCAAATTCTCGATGGCAAGGCCACCGCAGCCGCGATCAAGTCCGACCTGACCGCCCGCGTGGCGGCCCTCAAGGCGCGGGGCATCACCCCCGGACTCGGGACCCTGCTCGTCGGGGACGACCCGGGCAGCCGTTGGTACGTGAACGGCAAGCACCGCGACTGCGCCGAGGTCGGTATCGCCTCCATCCAGCGCGAGCTGCCCGACACCGCGACGCAGGGGGAGATCGAGGCAGTCGTACGCGAACTGAACGCGAACCCCGAGTGCACGGGCTACATCGTCCAACTCCCGCTCCCCAAGGGCATCGACACCAATCGCGTCCTGGAGCTGATGGACCCGGAGAAGGACGCCGACGGGCTGCACCCGATGAGCCTCGGCCGGCTGGTGCTCAACGAGACCGGGCCGCTGCCGTGCACCCCGTACGGCATCATCCAGCTGCTGCGCGCGCACGGTGTCGAGATCAAGGGCGCGCATGTCGTGGTCGTGGGACGCGGGATCACCGTGGGCCGCTCGATCCCGCTGCTGCTCACGCGTAAGTCCGAGAACGCGACGGTGACGCAGTGCCACACCGGTACCCGTGATCTTTCCTCGCATCTGCGGCAGGCCGACATCATCGTGTCGGCGGCCGGCGTGCGCCACATCATCAAGGCGGAGGACGTGAAGCCGGGCGCGGCGGTGCTGGACGTCGGCGTCAGCCGCGACGAGCACGGCAAGATCGCGGGGGACGTCCACCCGGACGTCGCGGGAGTGGCAGGGTGGATCTCACCGAACCCCGGCGGAGTCGGCCCGATGACCCGCGCGCAGCTGCTGGTCAACGTGGTCGAGGCGGCGGAGCGCGCCGGAAGCGTGAGCGGAACGTGAAAGGGGCACCCATGGGTGCTGGTACGAGTGCGGGTGCCGGTGCGGCAGCGGCCGCCGAACCCGGAGGCGGTGACGGCGTCGGGCTCGGCGCGGGTGCCGGTGCCGGTGCCGGTGCTGGCGCGGTGAACGATCCCGTGGCAGCGGACGGCGGGCCGGGTACGGCCGCGTACGTGGGGGAGAACGAGACGGACGGGGAGGCGGCGGCCCCCGGGCCCGCCGCCTCGCGGCGCTTCCCGACCGTGACGCAGGACACCGCGCGCCCCGAGGGCGGCGGCCGGGCGGCTCCCGGTGACGCGCCCGCGCCCGCCCGTCAGTGGCCGCTGCTCACGGTGCTGGGCGCGAGCGGTCTCGGGCTGCTGATCGTGGGCGTCGCGCCGTTCGACGAGTCGTTCCGTTACGGCACGATCCTGATCGGTGTGGCGTTGATCACCGGCGCGGTTCTGCGGCGGGTCATGCCGTCGGTCGGCATGCTGGCCGTACGGTCACGCTTCACCGACATGGTGACGTACGGACTGCTCGGCGTCGCGATCGTGCTGCTGTCGTTGATGACCCAGCCGGAGCCGTGGCTGGAGATCCCGTTCCTGGAGGATGTCGTCCACTCCACGGTCCCGTAGATCCCGTACGGATCGACAAGACGGCGCCCATCCCCTCCCCCGAGTCAGGACGGGCGCCGTCGGCATGTTGCTAGCGTCATGGACGCGCCAAACGGGATCAAGGTCAGACAGATGCCTGTGGCACGGAAGTGACCATTCCGCCATGGTGTGATCGTTGGGCAACGGGTGCGAGACTGTGGGACGGAATCGGCGGCGGCGCGCGAGGGGGCGCGGGGACTGTCCCGAATGCTCCTGTGCACTCCCATTTCTGGAACTGACACCCTGGCTCCGCGCATCAGTTGGGGTAGTCGTCGGCCGGCGTGGGGGCGTGGCGCGGCGGAGCACATCAGGAACGTGCGGGGGGACAAGGGGGAGGCAATGCCTCGTTGGAAGGCACTACCGGAGGAGCTCGACCCACAGGTCAGAGAGTTCGCGACGCAGCTGCGGGGGCTCGTGGACAAGAGCGGCCTGAGCATCGCGGCCGTTTCTGACCGCACCGGCTACAGCAAGACGTCGTGGGAGCGGTATCTCAACGGCCGGCTGCTCCCGCCCAGGGGCGCGATCATGGCGCTCGCCGAGGTGACCGGTACGAATCCGCTGCATCTGACGACGATGTGGGAGCTGTCGGAGCGGGCGTGGAGCCGTTCCGAGATGCGCCACGACATGACCATGGAAGCGATCCGGATCTCCCAGGCGCGGGACGCGCTCGGCGAGTTCGGCGGCGACCCGGTCGGCGGCCCCGGCGGCGCGGGGAGCAGCCGTCCCGGCGGACGTACGGCGACACCGCCGGGTGCGGGCAGGGGAGCCCACTCCGCGAACCGCCCCCCGGCGGGCACCCCCGCGGGACCTCCGCCCGGCTTTCCGCCATCGGCGCCCGTGCCGCCGCCCCCCGGCCGGCGCCGCACGACGATCTTCGTGGCGGCCCTCGTCGGCGCGCTGGTGCTGATAGCCGGGGCCGTTCTGCTGACCGACCTAGGTGGCGGTGGCGACGACGGCAAGCAGAAGGTCGCCGAGTCCCCGTCGCCGAAGCCGACCACCAGTGCGTCCGAACTGCCCGTCGGCGTGAAGTGCTCGGGCGAAGACTGCACGGGCGAGGACCCCGAACTCATGGGCTGCGGCGGCGAGTTCGCCGAGACCGCGACGACCGCGACGGTCGGTACGGCGGTGGTCGAGGTCCGCTACAGCGAGACGTGCGGGGTCGCCTGGGCGCGCATCACCGAGGCGGCGCCGGGCGACACGGTGGAAATAGCCGCAGACCAGGGCGAGGGCAAGCCCCAGACCGGCACGGTGAACGCCGACAAGGACGCGTACACCCCGATGGTCGCGGTGGCGACGGCGGACGAGGCGAAGGCGTGCGCGACGCTGACGACGGGTGTGGAGGGCTGCACGACGCCGAGCCTCTGACGGGTCGCCTCCCGCGGGGGTTGCGGGTTTCGGGTTGCGGTCCCGTTGCCGGGGGCGGGGTCGCCTCCGGCGGGGTTGGTGGTGCGGTTGTTGCCGGGTGCCGCTCCGGGCATACCCCTCCGAAGGCCCCGACCCCCGCCCCCCCCCCGCCGCGGGCCCCCCCCCGAACGCGCCCGGGGCGGCCCCCCCCCCCGCCCCGGCCCCCCCCCCCACCGCGCCCGGCGCCCACCC
>NZ_JBHXRX010000125.1:0-7909 GCF_042714995.1 Streptomyces sp. NPDC058665 | reverse complement strand
CCTTTGTTTTGCAGGTGGGGTGGGTTCTTTTTTTTTAAAACCACAAAAATATTTAGCACCCCCCCCCAAAACACTTCCGGGCGCGGGGGGGGCCTCCCCCCCCCCCCCCGGCTCAGTTAGCCCGGAAATGGGGGCCGGATCGGCGATGGCTGTCAGCCGTTGCCCGCACCGTTGGCCGAGAGGACCGGGATGTCGTTGAGGATGTGCGAGAGAGGCTCGTCGCCCTTCGCCTGCGTCGAGTTCTCGACGCACTGCTGGTTCTGCGGGGAGGACAGGACGTTGATGTCCTGGACCGCGACCGGCACGAGAATTCCGACAAGCGAGCCGACGTTGGCCTTGGCCGGCAGACCGACACAGAGCTTGTTGAGCGAGCCCTGGACGAGGCTGAGCTGCGGGCTCATCTTCCCGTGTGTCGCGGAGTTGCCGTAAGCCTGCTTGGCGCCGTTGCCGCTGAGCGACGTGGTGCCGGTGTCGTTGCCGACGGCGAAAGCCGACGGCGCGGCAGCGGCGGAGGCGCCGACCACGGAGGCGGTGACCGCCGCGGTTGCCAGAATCTTCTTGATCACGGTTGGTTCCTTTTCTCAAGAAATGCAGGTGGTGCGGCCTGCCCAACCGGCTCACCCGGGTTTGGTTCCGGTGCTTCACTCGTACGGTTTGCGGGCCCCGAGCGGGCTGATTGAGTGCCTAATAAGCCGTTGGAGTGAATCGCGATAACCAAGCCCGCTGAACGTAGTTGCTCATGACGCCCCGGGGACTTGGGGCATCTTTCAGAAGGGGACTCATCGTGATCAAGAAGGTTCTGGCCTCCGCGGCCGTCGCCGCTTCCGTCGTCGGCATGTCGGCCATGGCCGCGCCGTCGGCTTTCGCCGTCGGTGACGACACGGGCACCACGTCGCTCAGCGGCAACGGTGCCACCCAGGCTTACGGCAACTCGGCGACGTACGGGAACATGAGCCCGCAGATGGCGCTCATCCAGGGCTCGCTCAACAAGCCCTGCATCGGTCTGCCGGCCAAGATCAACGCCGGCTCGCTGCTGGGTGCCGTGCCGATCGCTGTCCAGGACGTCAACATCCTGTCCTCGCCGCAGAACCAGCAGTGCGTCGAGAACTCGACGCAGGCGAAGGGTGACGAGCCCCTCTCGCACATCCTCAACGACATTCCGATCCTGTCGGCGAACGGTGCGGGCAACGGCTGATATCAACGCTGAAACGCTGAACCACTGAAACAGCGCGACCGGGCCACCGCGGAATTCCGCGGTGGCCCGGTCGTTTTCACGCTCGCTGTCAACGCGCCGATATGCCTTATGGGCTGTTAGAGGGAACGGGCGCAACCAAACCAGATACGGCGAGTTGAGCAAACCGGCACTCCACCGGTGGAGTCCGACTTTCTGGAAAGGCAACAAAATGAACAAGCTGTGGGCTACCGCTGCTGTGGCGGCCACGATGGTCGGCGGTCTCGCCGCCACCGCGTCGCCGGCGCTGGCGATTGGCAACGACACGGGCACGACGTCTCTCAGCGGCAACGGTGCCAAGCAGGCGTTCGGCAACTCGGAGACCCACGGGGACATGAGCCCGCAGCTCAGCCTCGTCCAGGGCTCGCTCAACAAGCCCTGCGTCGGCCTGCCCGTCAAGGGGAACATCGGCGCCCTCGGGGGCTTCGTGCCGGTCGCCGTTCAGGACATCAACGTTCTGTCCTCCCCGCAGAACCAGCAGTGCACCGAGAATTCGACGCAGGCGAAGGGCGACGAGCCTCTGTCGCACATCCTGGAGGACATCCCGGTCCTCTCGGCGAACGGCGTGGGCAACCACTGACCGTTCCGCCCCGGAGCCCGGTCCGGCAGCTCGGCTGCCCGGCCGGGCTCTGTCGTGTCCGGACGCGGTGGGCGGGAACCGCTCTCAGCCGAGAGGCTTGGCCAGACAGATGCTCAGCGGGTCGTCGCGGTAGTGGCCGAACTTCGAACAGTCCGTGTAGCCGCTGGAGCGGTAGAGCGCGATGGCCTCCGGCTGCTTGGTGCCCGTCTCCAGGACCATACGGGTACGGCCCGCCGCGCGGGCGCTCTCCTCCAGCCGGGCGAGGATACGGCGGGCCAGCCCGAGGCCGCGCGCCTCCACCGTCACGTACATGCGCTTGATCTCGGCGTCGCCGTCCGCGTAGCCCTCGTCGTTGGTCTCCTGCGAGCGCCAGCCGCCCGTGGCGATCGGGCGGTCGTCCGCGTCGTAGACCAGGAAGTAGATGCCGTGGGGCGGGTCGAACATCCGGGGGTGGAGGACGGTGGCGTCCCCCTCGCCCTCGTAGCGCGCCGCGTATTCGAGCTGGACCTCGGCGTCGAGCTTCGCGGCGTCGGGGTGGTCGTAGGGGACCTGACGTATTTCGATGGCCACGGCACCGATGGTAGAGCCTCCTGGGTAGGGTGCCGGAATGCTCACTGTGACCTCCGTGAATGTGAACGGGCTGCGTGCCGCCGCGAAGAAGGGCTTCGTGGAGTGGCTGGCCGGGACCGGTGCCGACGTGGTCTGCCTCCAGGAGGTGCGGGCCGAGGAGGACCAGCTCACGGAGGCGGTACGGAAGCCCGAGGGGTGGCACACGGTGTTCGCGCCTGCGGAGGCCAAGGGCCGCGCGGGGGTCGCGGTCTACTCGCGGCGGGAGCCGGAGCGGGTGCGGATCGGCTTCGGCAGCGCCGAGTTCGACGCCAGCGGGCGGTACATTGAGATCGACTTGCCCGGTGTGACGGTGGCCAGCCTCTATCTGCCGTCGGGTGAGGTCGGCACGGAGCGCCAGGACGAGAAGGTCCGGTTCATGGACGAGTTCCTGGTCTACCTGGGGGGTCTGAGGGAGCGCGCGGCGGCGGACGGCCGGGAGGTGCTGGTCTGCGGCGACTGGAACATCGCGCACCAGGAGGCCGACCTCAAGAACTGGAAGGCCAACCGCAAGTCGTCCGGCTTCCTGCCCGAGGAACGCGCGTGGCTGACGCGGGTCTTCGACGAGGCGTCGTACGTGGACGTGGTCCGTGCCCTGCACCCGGACCAGACCGGGCCGTACACCTGGTGGTCCTACCGGGGGCGCGCCTTCGACAACGACACGGGCTGGCGCATCGACTACCAGGTGGCGACGGCCGGTCTGGCCGAGCGTGCGGTGAAGGCGTGGGTGGAGCGGGCGGCGACGCACGACGAGCGCTGGAGCGATCACGCGCCGGTGAGTGTCGCGTACGAGCTGGGGTAGCGCTACTTCTCGCGCAGGCGGCGGTCCATCGCCATGGAGAGTTCCGCCTCCACCACGCTCTTGGCCAGCGGGCGCAGGACCTCCGGGGCGGCGTCGGGGGCATGGGCCTGGAGGGTTCTCGCGAAGAGTTCGGCCAGGGCGTCCGCGTGGGCGCGGACCTCGCGGCCCGCTTCGAAGACCGCCGACAGCGGGATGCCCTCGCGGACCAGACGGGCCGAGACGTCCAGGAGACGGCGGCTGATGTGGACGAGGTCGTCGCCGTCGGTGGCGAGGTAGCCGAGTTCGAGCGCGGTGGCCAGGTTCTCCGCCGTGACCTCGCCCTCGAAGTGGTCGGCCAGCTCCTCGGGGGTGAGGCGGACGGGGGTCTCCTCGGTCGGTTCGCCGAGGCCCAGGACCTCGCCGACGTCCCGGCCGCTCTCGAACGCGGTCGCGAGGTCGGCGATGCCGTTGAGGGTGTGGCCGCGCTCCAACAGGGCGGCGATCGTACGGAGTCTGGCCAGATGGTGGCTGTCGTACCAGGCGATCCGGCCCTCCTTGCGGGGCGGCGGGATCAGGCCGCGTTCGCGGTAGAAGCGGACCGTACGCACGGTGATGCCGGCCGCTTCGGCCAGCTCCTTCACGCGGTACTCGCGGGCTTCCTCCCGTACTTCCTGCTGGTCGGACATGGCGGTCAGCCTATGCCGCGGCCGGCGCCCGCCCCTGGCCCGTACCGCCGGTAACTTTTCCTGCCCGCCCTCTACCCATGAGTAGGGAGCTGCCCTACTCTCCCGACAGTGCCAGTGATTACTGGCGCGGTTACCGGGAGGCGCTCCGGCGGGAGGCGGCGGCATGGCCAAGCACGAGCATGTAAGGGTGGCGGTGATCGGATCCGGATTCGGGGGTCTGGGGGCCGCCGTCCGGCTGCGGCGCGACGGGATCACCGACTTCGTCGTCCTGGAACGCGCGGGGTCCATCGGCGGGACATGGCGCGACAACGACTATCCGGGCTGCGCCTGCGACGTGCCCTCGCACCTGTACTCCTTCTCCTTCGCGCCCAACCCCGACTGGCCGCGCACTTTCTCGGGGCAGTCGCACATCCGCGCGTATCTGGAGCGCGTCACCGACACCTTCGGGCTCAGGCCGCACATCCGGCTGGACCACGAGGTGCTGCTGATGCGCTGGATCGGCGGGGCGGCGCACTGGGAGATCGAGACCTCGCGCGGGACCCTCACGGCGGACGTCGTGGTCTCCGCGACCGGGGCGCTGTCGGACCCCAGGGTGCCTGACGTGCCAGGGCTCGACTCATTCCCCGGCGAGGTCTTCCACTCCGCCCGCTGGGACCACGGCTTCGACCCGCGGGGCAAGCGCGTCGCCGTGGTCGGCACCGGTGCGTCGGCGATCCAGATCGTGCCGGCCCTCCAGCCCGACGTGGCGCGGCTGACGCTCTTCCAGCGCACCCCGCCGTGGGTGATGGCCCGTGCGGACCGGCCGATCTCCGCCGCCGAGCGGTGGCTGTACCGCGCGGTGCCGACCGCCGGCGCCGCGCGGCGCGGACTGCTCTGGGGGATCAGGGAGTTGCAGGTCCAGGCGTTCACCAAACGGCCCGGCGAGCTGCGGCTGGTCGAGCGCGTGGCAAAGGCGAACATGGCACGGGCGATCAAGGACCCAGTGCTGCGGGCCAAGTTGACGCCCTCGTACCGGATCGGCTGCAAGCGGATCCTGCTGTCCAGTACGTACTATCCGGCGCTCGCCCGGCCCAATGTGGACGTCGTCGCGTCCGCGCTCGGCGAGGTGCGCGGGTCGACCCTGGTGGGCGCGGAGGGGAGCGAGAGAGAGGTCGACGCGATCGTCTTCGCCACCGGCTTCCGGGTGACCGACATGCCCATCATCGAGCGGGTGGTGGGGGCGGACGGGAGCACGCTCGCCGAGTCGTGGAAGGACGGCATGGCGTCCCTGCGCGGCTCGACGGCCGCCGGCTTCCCCAACTTCATGACGATCGTCGGCCCCAACACCGGGCTGGGCAACTCCTCGATGATCCTGATGATCGAGTCCCAGCTCAGCTATCTCGGCGACTATCTGCGCACGCTCGGCTCGCTCGGGGCGGGCGCCGCGCTCACCCCCACACCGGCGGCAGTCGAGGCGTGGAACCGCCGCGTACAGGAGAGGATGACGCGCACCGTGTGGAACACCGGGGGCTGCACCAGCTGGTACCTGGACGCGGGCGGGCGCAACACCACGATCTGGCCCGGGACGACGACCGAGTTCCGGCGGGCGACGCGGGCGGTGGACCTCGGGGAGTACGACATCGTCCGGGCACCGGCGGCGAAGACCCGCACCGAGGACACCGATCACACCCAAGACACCGAGCACACCGAGGAGAGCGTCCGATGAGCCGACCCGTCCGTGAGATCAGCGCGCGTTCCGCCGACGGCTCGCGGCTGCACATCGAGGTGTACGGCTCCGAGGGGGCGCCCGCAATCGTGCTGAGCCATGGGTGGACCTGCTCGACCCGCTTCTGGGCCGGGCAGATCGACGACCTCGCCGGGGACCACCGCGTGATCGTCTACGACCAGCGCGGGCACGGGCGTTCACCCGCCGTCGGCCGCCACGGGTACACCACCGACGCGCTCGCCGACGACCTGGAGGCGGTGCTGGGCGCGACGCTCGCGCCGGGTGAGAAGGCCGTACTGGCAGGGCATTCGATGGGCGGTATGACGCTGATGGCCGCCTCCGCGCGGCCCGCCTTCCGGGAGCACGCGGCGGCGGCGCTCCTGTGCAGCACGGGCAGTTCGCGGCTGGTGGCCGAATCGCTCGTGGTGCCGATGCGGCCCGGACGGCTGCGGACGCGGCTGACCCGGATGATCCTTGGCGCGCGGGCCCCACTCGGCCCGGTCACGCCCCTCTCGAAGCGGCTCCTGCGGTACGGGACGATGGGGCCGGGTACGGCGCCGGACCGGATCGCGACCTGCGCGCGGATCGTGCACGCCTGCCCGCGCGCGGTGCGGGTCGCCTGGTCGCAGGTGCTGGGCTCGCTCGATCTCGACGCGGGCGTACGGGAGTTGCGGGTCCCCACGGCGGTGCTCACGGGGACCGCCGACCGGCTGACGCCCCCGGTCCTGGCCCACCGGACGGCCGCCGCGCTGCCCCACTGCGTCGGCGTCACCGAGCTGACGGGCGTGGGACACATGACCCCGGTGGAGGCTCCCGAGGCGGTGACCGCCGTGATCCGGGGGCTGGTGGCGGACCACCTCGGTGCCGGTGCCGACAGGACGGGGCACGCCGACGAGACCGAGGGGAGCGCCGTATGAGCCGGGTCGGCCTCGATGGACAGGTCGCCGTCGTCACCGGCGCGGCACGTGGTGTGGGAGAGACGCTGGCCCGCAAACTCTCGGCGCGCGGCGCCCGCGTGGCGCTCGTGGGGCTGGAGGCGGACGAGCTGAAGGACGTGGCGAGCAGGCTGCACACCGAGTGCGAGCACTGGTACGCCGATGTCACCGACCACGAGGCGATGGTCCGCGTCGCGGGTGAGGTCAAGCGGCGGTTCGGGAAGGTCGACATCGTCGTGGCCAACGCGGGTGTCGCCGCGGGCGGTCCCTTCCTGGACTCCGACCCCGCCGCCTGGCGGCGGGTGATCGAGGTGAACCTCGTCGGCGGGGCGGTCACGGCGCGCGCGTTCCTGCCCGTACTGATGGAGAGCCGCGGCTACTTCCTCCAGATAGCCTCGCTCGCCGCGATCACCCCGGCGCCCCTGATGACCGCGTACTGCGCCTCCAAGTCGGGGGTAGAGGCCTTCGCGCACAGCCTGCGCGCCGAGGTGCGGCACAAGGGCGTCCGGGTCGGCGTCGGCTATCTGTCGTGGACCGACACCGACATGGTGCGCGGCGCCGACGAGGACGAGGTGATGCGCGAGATGCGGCAAGGGCTGCCGTGGCCGGCCGGGAAGACATATCCCCTCGGGCCCGCGGCCGAGCGCATCGTCTCGGGCATCGAGCGGCGCTCGGCGCACGTGTACGCGCAGTGGTGGCTGCGGGGCATGCGGTCCGTACGGGGGTCTCTGCCCGGCCTGGTCGCGACCGTCGGGTCCCGCCGGATGCGGGGGCTCGAACCACGGCTCGGGGCAGTGGCCAGAGGGCTGCTGGGGGCCGGCGGGGCGGCCGACGAGCAGGGGCGTACGCAGCGTAACTGATCGAAATGCGCGGTATGTCGGAGCGTGTAAGTCTGGTCGTGGCCCGGGAGTTCGTCCACGGGCCGCACCGGACTTCACCGGAATTCGCCCGACTTCCAGGAGTGAGAACCCATGGGTATCGCGGACCAGTTCAAGGACAAGTCGCAGCAGCTCGCCGACCAGGCGAAGAAGAAGACGCGCGAGAACGCCGACAGGAACCCCGGCGACGCCCGCGATGCCCGTGACACCCGCGATGCCGGGAACGTCCGTCGCAAGGACGAGGCGTCCCAGCGCTCCTCGCAGGGCCGCCCTCCGCAGGGCCAGAACCAGGGCCAGCGCCCGGGGCAGGGCCAAGGCCAGGAGCGGATGCGGGACGAGGGCGACCGGGCGCGGCAGCGCGCGCAGGACTCGCGCGACCGGTTCGCCGAGGACTACGACGCCTGACCCGGCTGTCCGCACGAAGGGCGCACCCGGTGCACCGGCATCGTGTGCGCCCCTTCGCGGCCACGGGCCGCGGTTGTCCTCGGTCGCCGGACGGGCGTGCTG
>NZ_JBHXRX010000124.1:0-8008 GCF_042714995.1 Streptomyces sp. NPDC058665 | reverse complement strand
ATCCCCCCGGCGTTTCTCCTTCCTAACTCCTCCTCCGCGCCTCAGCCCGCCCCCCCCCAACCCCCCCCCCCCACACCCGGGGCCGCCCCCCACACCGCCCCGGCCCCCCCCCCACGGCTCTTGCCTGTCCGTCCTGCGCCTCAGCGCCCTAGGTCTCAGGGCGTCAGCGGCGGGCGGGGTCCGTCCTGGCCGGGATCGCGCGGCTGCTCCGGCTCGTCGTGCCTGATGACCTCGCCCTGGACGACCTTGCCGTCCGGGCGGCTCATCCTGGCCTGCTGAGCCTGCTGGAAGGCATCGCCGAAGCCGCCGGGGCCTGCGGCGCGCATCCGGCGCTCCAGCGACCGCTCGACCCGCCGGCTGAGCAGCGTGCGCACCGGCGGAATGAGCAGTACGAGGCCGACGGCGTCGGAGACCAGCCCCGGCAGCATGATCAGCAGGCCGCCCAGCATCAGGAAGCCGTTGCCGGAGGTGGGTTTCGAGCTCTCGTCGGTGCTCTCGGGGGCGTTCTGCTGCTGCCGCTGCGCCTGCTGAAGGGTCTCGGTGAGATTGCGGAAGGCCCGGCGGCCCGCCCGCTTCACGACGACCGCGCCGAGGAGACCCGCGCCGACCAGCAGCGCCAGTACGGTCAGCCCGTTCGTCGCACCGGCCACGACGGTCAGCAGCCAGATTTCGAGCACCAGCCAGACGGCGATGCCCAGAGGGACAAAGGTGCGCGCGCGAGAGCGCTTCGAAACTGCGGGAGGCGGTGCGCCGGTCGTCATGCTTCCAGTGTGCCTGGCGGCGGCGCGCGTTGTCGTACGAGGGGCGGACAGCGCTATTTGTCAGTCACGCCCCGGCGGCCGAGCACGCGGTTGGCCCGGGTCCCGACGCCCCACGCGGTGACCCGCCAGAGCGCCTCCACGAGGATGTCCCGGCTCATCTTGGAGTCGCCCAGCTCGCGGTCGACGAAGGTGATCGGCACCTCCACGACATGGCAGCCGGACTCGACGGCACGGCGCGCGAGGTCGACCTGGAAGCAGTACCCCTGCGAGGCGACCTCGTCCAGGCCGAGCCGGTCGAGCGTCTCCGTACGGAAGGCGCGGAAGCCGCCGGTGATGTCGCGCAGCGGCAGGCCGAGCAGCGCCCGTGAGTACGTGCTGCCGCCGCGCGAGATCATCTCCCGTGTCCTCGGCCAGTTCACCACCCGGCCGCCGGGCACCCAGCGCGAGCCGAGCACGAGGTCGGCGCCCTTGAGCGCGGTCAGCAGCCGGGGCAGTTCCTCGGGCTGGTGGGAGCCGTCGGCGTCCATCTCGACCAGGACGCCGTAGCCGTGCTCCATGCCCCAGTGGAAGCCGGCCAGATAGGCCGCGCCCAGTCCTTCCTTGCCCTTGCGGTGCAGGACATGGACCTTGCTGTCGTCGGCGGCGAGTTCGTCGGCGATCTTTCCGGTGCCGTCGGGGCTGTTGTCGTCGGCGACGAGGATGTCGGCCTCCGGGACGGCCGCGCGCAGGCGGGTGACGGTCCGTTTGATGTTCTCCGCCTCGTTGAAGGTCGGGATGATCACCAAGGCTGCGCCGAGCGGGCCGTACTGCCTCTGACCACCGTCGTTCACAACTGCCCCTTAATCGCCGTACGCAGAAGTACCACCTTAGCGAGCACGCGAGGGGTCGCTGTCCACGCGGTGGCGGGGTGTACCGGATGACCTGGCACCGGGCGGGGCGATCCGGGGCCTGCGGATCGGGTCCCGGCGTCCTTCGGGCCGACCTGGGACCCGCCGGCTGCGAGTCGACCGAGAGCCGTTGTCTACTGAACGCCGGGGCCCTACCCGGGTCGCACCCGCCGACCGGCGGAAACTTTCCCTCGCCCCCGAGTCGCGGGCACTGAACCTGGCTCCCAGTGGCGGTGCGCCGGTGCGGCACACCACCCCATGGTCCAGCGGCGTTCGACGACTGCGCGGGAGTTGCCGGTCGGACGTCCTTTGGTGGACCCGGCCGAACCTACCGGCCGGTCAGTGCCTGCTGTCAACACTGCTTTGACCTGCGGCATTTATCTGTTTCAGCAGGTCAGCGGGGAAGATGCGCTGGTCGCGCCGGTGACCGGCGGGCATCGGTCGGCGGAACGGAAACGCGGGGACATCACTCGTTCGGTCGCAAGAACACCGTTCGCCCGCCCACCACCGTCCGCAGACAGACCGGCAGGGCCGCGCCCGGCGTGAGATCGGGCAGGCCGGGCGTCCCCGAGCGCGGGTCGGTTGACCAGCGGGAGACCCGGTCGTCGGGCGTCTGGACGATCAGCTCCGCGGTGCGCCAGACCGCGTAGTCGGCGGGCGCGCCGGGCACGAGCAGACCCGTGTCGTCCCGGCCCGCGGCGCGCCCGCCGCCGCGCGTATGGGCGGTGAAGGCGGCGCGTACGGAGATGCGGTGGGCGGGTGTGCGGTGGAAGGCGGCGGCCCGGATGGTGCCCCACGGGTCGAGCGCGGTCACCGGGCTGTCGGAGCCGAAGGCGAGCGCGACACCGGCGCGCAGAAGGGCGGCGTACGGGTTGAGGGTCGCGGCGCGGGTCTCGCCGAGCCGGTCGGCGTACATGCCCTCCTGGCCGCCCCACGCCGCGTCGAAGGCGGGCTGGACGGAGGCGGTGAGGCCGAGTTCGGCGAAGGCGGCGACGGTCTCGGGGATGAGCATCTCGGCGTGCTCGACCCGGTGGCGGGCGGCCCGGATCCGGGAGAGGCCGAGGGTCTCGGCGGCGGCGCGGGTCCCGGCCACGACCGCGCCGATCGCGGCGTCACCGATGGCGTGGAAGCCGGCCTGGAGACCGGCTTCGGTACTCGCCGTGACGTGCGCGGCGATGTCGGCGGCGCCGAGGTGCGCGACGCCGGTGTGGGGCGCGTCCGCGTACGGCTCGTGCAGCCAGGCGGTGTGCGAACCGAGCGAGCCGTCCACGAAGAGATCACCCGCCGCGCCGACGGCTCCGAGTTCACGGATCCGCGCCGCGCCCTTGGCGTCGCCGACCGGCTCGGCCCAGTAGCCGTGGACGCGTGGGCCCGCCTCGTCCTCGGCCAGCCGGAGCAGCCCGGTGAAGTCGTCCTCGCCGGAGATGTCGGGGCCGGCGCACTCGTGGAGCGTGCCGATACCGAGGGAGGCCGCGTGGGCGCGCGCGGCGCGCTGGGCCCCGGTGCGCTGCGCGGGCGTCACAGCGGCGTGCGCGGCGGCGCGTACGGCGTGGTGCGCGTCGCCGGTCAGCGGGGCGTCACGGTGGAATCCGGCCAGTTCGCTGACGCCGGGGACCAGGTCGAGCAGGGCGGTGGTCACCACGGCCGAATGGACGTCGACGCGCGTCAGGTAGAGCGGTCGGCCGTCAGCCGCCTCGTCGAGTTCCCGCCGGGTGGGCGGACGGCGCTCGGGCCACCGCGAGGCGTCCCAGCCGTGCCCGATGAGCACCCGGTCACCGGGGTGCGCGGTGCGGTGGGCGCGTACGAGCGCGAGGGCGTCGGCGAGCGTCCCGGCGCCGGTCAGGTCGAGTCCGGTGAGGGCGAGGCCGGTCGCGGTGGTGTGGACATGCGCGTCGGTGAACGCCGGGGTGACGAGGGCGCCTTCGAGGTCGACGGTCTCGTCGACACCCGAGGCGAAGGAGTCGGCGGCGCCTTCGGAGCCCACCCAGGCGACCCGGCCGCGTTCGACGACCATCGCGGTGGCGAAGGGGTCGGCGGGACTGTGGACTTCTCCACCGCGCAGCAGCACGGTGCGGGGTTCGCTCTGGGTGGCGGCGCGATCGTTCATGCGCCCCAGTCTCCCGCCTGACGGCACGAGAACGGCAGCCAGGGGTACGCACCGCAGCCCAGGGCCGGCGAGTGAGCCGAAGGGCGCGCCGCTGTCGAAAGGGAGAGCGCGCAGAGGCCCCGGGGAACGAGGGGCTGAGCACGGTCGACCGTCGACACCGGCTCAAAGCGCCCCGGAGGCGAACCGAGCCCTAGAAATGTGGCGGCCGGGCTTCGTACGGGGTGGACAGGACCACCGTCGTGCGCGTGGAGACGCCCGCCAGGGTGCGGATGCGGGTCAGCAGGTGCTCCAGCGCCAGCGGCGTCGCCACCCGCACCTTGAGGATGTAGTTCTCCTCCCCGGCGACGCTGTGGCACGCCTCGATCTCGGGGATCGGGGCCAGCCGCTCCGCGATGTCGTCCGGCGCGCTCGGGTCGAAGGGTTTGACCGAGATGAACGCGGTCATGGGCAGGCCCACGGCTTCCGGGTCCACCACGGCGGCGTAGCCGCGTACCACTCCGCGCTGCTCCAGCCTGCGGACGCGCTGATGCACCGCCGATGTGGACAGACCGGTGGCCTTGCCCAGGTCGGTGTAGCTCATCCGCCCGTCCTTGACGAGCAGCTCCACGATCTGACGATCCAACTCCTCCATGCGGATCAACCTATTGCCCATGGTCACTTCCGGCACAGTCGGCGGTGTACCGGATCGTCACCTGCGCCGGGCATGTGACGAACACCACAGGTATGTCACGGGGTCCGTCGAGACCTTACGGTTACCTGCGGCGCGCGACGGGAATTGCTTGCTGTGGTCGAGGCCGCACGTGGCTGTCGGCCCACCCGAGGGGGAGTGCCTGAATGCAGAGCCTGAAGCGCGCCGGACGTATCGAACCGGAGCCCGTTGAACCCGTCGAGGCCGATGAGCTCGACTTCTACGACACCTTCGAGATGTTCCGGGTCGTGTGCCCGGACTGCTCCCAGCCGATCGCCCTGCTGGCCGACGAGGACAGCCTGCCGGAGCACGCGCTGTGCCCCAGCCCGTGGAACCCGTTCGTGCTCACCGTCTGTGCGGGTACGGGCCGTTCGGCCCTGGACGCCCCGCCTGCCGACGAGTCGCTCGACGCGCAGGAGCAGGACACCGCACTTCTGCTGACGCTCCCTCAGGGACTGGACTGGCGCACGCAGCCGTTCTCCCACGCGGGCGGCCCGGGTTCACGCCCGGTCAAGGTGTCCCACCTGCGCCGCCAGGCCGCCTGATGCTTCAGTACATCGAACTTCCCTGTCCCGTCCGCCAGTTGACGACTGCTGACGGACGGACCAGTACGGACTGACAAGTACGGACCCGCCAGTGCGGACGGACTTCAGCGGGTCTCCGGCCCCGCCAGATGACGGGCGATCACCATGCGCTGGATCTGGTTGGTGCCCTCGACGATCTGGAGCACCTTCGCCTCGCGCATATAACGCTCGGCCGGGAAATCGGCGGTGTAGCCGTAGCCGCCGAGCACCTGAACGGCGTCCGTGGTCACCCGCATCGCCGCGTCCGTGCAGAACAGCTTCGCCATCGCCGCCTGCCGCGAGAACGGCAGACCCGCGTCCCTCAGCCGCGCCGCCGCGAGATACAGGGCCCGTCCCGCCTCGATCCGGGTGGCCATGTCGGCGAGCATGAAGCGCAGTCCCTGGAAGTCGGCGATGGGGCGGCCGAACTGCCGCCGCCCGGTGGCGTATTCCACCGCCTCGTCCAGGGCCGCCTGGGCGACGCCCACGGCGCAGGCGGCGATCCCGAGCCGGCCCGAGTCGAGCGCGGAGAGGGCGATGGCGAATCCCTGCCCCTCGTCGCCGATCCGTCTCTCGTCGCCGATCCGGACGCCGTCGAAGTGGAGTTGGGCGGTGGGCGAGCCCTTCATGCCCATCTTCTTCTCGGGTACGGCGGCGGCCAGTCCGTCGGCGTCGCCGGGCACCAGGAAGGCGGAGATGCCGCCGGCGCCCTCGCCGCCCGTGCGCGCGAGGACGGTGTAGAAGTCGGCGATGCCGCCGTGCGTGATCCAGGCCTTGGTGCCGGTGATCACCCAGTCGTCGCCGTCCTTGACGGCTTTCGTGCGCAGCGAGGCGGCGTCGGAGCCCGAGGCGGGCTCGGAGAGGCAGTACGCGCCCAGCAGACCGCCGCCCAGCATGGCGGGGAGGTGCTTGGACTGCTGGCCGGGGGTGCCGTACGCGGCGAGGGCGTGGCAGGCCAGGGAGTGGACGCTGACGCCGAGTCCGACGGTGAGACGGGCCGCGGCGAGCTCTTCCAGGACCTGGAGGTAGACCTCGTACGGCTGGTCCCCGCCGCCGTGTTCGGAGTCGTAGGGCAGGCCGAGCAGTCCCGATTCGGAGAGCAGGGTGAAGGTCTCCCGGGGGAAGTGGCCCGCCTCCTCCTCTTCGGCCGCCGTGGGGACGATCTCCCGCTCGACGATGTCGCGTACGAGCGCGAGCAGGTCCTTGGACTCCTCGGTGGGCAACTGACGTTCCACCGTGCGCGGGGCGCGGTCGGGCATGGCGGCGCTCTCCTCCCCTGTCGGGACGGTACGGCGGCCGCGCACTGGGTGTGGGCGGCGGTCACCGGTCGAGGCCCGGGGTGTCACCGGGCCGGAATACTGCCCAACCGATGCTGCCTTCCCGGGTTACGGGAGCGGCTGACCAGCGGCTGTGGCGCGTTGAGTATGCCCGATCGGCGGGGTGCAGTCACGGGTGATCAGTTCCTGTCCGGATTCCGTTTCGGTTCCGTTTGCCCGGCTTCCGGCCTCCGTCGCGCTCACCGGGAAGTTGGTCCGCACCATTGACCCAGTGGTCTAGTCCTTCTACCGTCCGGGTGAACACACTTCGAGTCCATGCCAAGTCGACGGCATGGAACCCGATCTCCCTCCCCACGAGGAGACCTCATGCTCAGACCGCACCGTCCCCGCGCCCGCTTCCGGGCGCTCATCGCCGCAGCCTGTACGGCTGTTCTCGGCGTATCCCTGCTCGCCGCCGCCGGTACCGCGGCGGCGGACCAGGAGAAGGCCCCGGCGTCCCCCACAGCCGCCGGTGAGAAGGTCATCGGATACTTCGCCAACTGGGGTGTCTACGACCGGAATTACCACGTCAAGAACATCGAGACCTCCGGGTCCGCCGACAAGCTGACGCATATCAACTACGCGTTCGGCAACGTCCAGGGCGGCAAGTGCACCATCGGTGACTCCTTCGCCGACTACGAGAAGGCGTACACCGCCGACCAGAGCGTCGACGGTGTCGCCGACGCCTGGGACCAGCCGCTGCGCGGCAACTTCAACCAGCTGCGCAAGCTCAAGGAGAAGCACCCCGGCCTCAAGGTGGTCTGGTCGTTCGGCGGCTGGTCCTGGTCGGGCGGGTTCGGTGAGGCGGCGAAGAACCCCGCCGCGTTCGCCAAGTCCTGCCACGACCTGGTCGAGGACCCCCGCTGGGCCGATGTCTTCGACGGCATCGACATCGACTGGGAGTACCCGAACGCCTGTGGTCTGACCTGTGACACCAGCGGGCCGGACGCCTTCACCAACATGGTCTCCGCGCTCCGTACGGAGTTCGGCGGCGACAGCCTCGTCACCGCGGCCATCACCGCAGACGCGTCCGACGGTGGCAAGATCGACGCCACCGACTACGGCGCGGCGGCCCAGTACCTCGACTGGTACCTGCCGATGACGTACGACTTCTTCGGCGCGTTCGCGGCGCAGGGCCCCACGGCTCCGCACTCGCCGCTCACGTCGTACGACGGCATCCCGCAGGAGGGCTTCAACTCCGACGCGGCGATCACCAAGCTGAAGGCCAAGGGCGTTCCCGCGGAGAAGCTGCTGCTCGGCATCGGCTTCTACGGGCGCGGCTGGACCGGGGTCACCCAGGCCGAGCCCGGCGGCAGCGCGACAGGCGCGGCTCCCGGCACGTACGAGGCGGGCATCGAGGACTACAAGGTCCTGAAGAACACCTGCCCGGCCAACGGCACGGTGGGCGGCACGGCGTACGCGCACTGCGGCAACAACTGGTGGAGCTACGACACCCCCGCCACCATCGGCACCAAGATGGACTACAAGAACGAGCAGGGCCTGGGAGGCACCTTCTTCTGGGAGCTCAGCGGCGACACGACCGACGGTGAGCTGATCAAGGCGATCAACTAGGTCCTGTCCGGGCGATCTTGCCGGATCAGCCCGGGGCGTCTGGTGCGGTGCATCGCAAGGCGCCGAAGTGCCCGCAGGGCGGTTTCCTGTGGGCACTTCGGCAACGCGGCGAGG
>NZ_JBHXRX010000123.1:0-8285 GCF_042714995.1 Streptomyces sp. NPDC058665 | reverse complement strand
TCCCACAGGGCGGCACGCACGCGGCTGGCGGTGAGCATGCCGTCAGTCGTGGTGCTCTCCGTGAGTATCTCGGCGATACGGCGCTCAAGTGCGGTGGCTGCCCATGCGCCGGGCCGCAGGTCCTCCAGCAGTGATCCCACCTGACGACGGGCGTGGTCGGTTGCAATGGGCTCCGGGACGTGCGGGTTGTAGGGCGAGGTGGCAGCTGTCGACATGGCTGGTCCTGACTGGATCGGTGACGGAGTGATTGAAAGGGAAAGTGGGGTCAGCGGAGGGGCACGGTGTCAGGCGGCGGTCCGTCGGCGGTGGCCATGAGAAGCGTGGCACAGAGCACTCCCACCGCCCGGCAGCACGACGAATGCATCACATGACGCCGATGTAGCGCAGCGGCCTCGCTCCGATGGGGAACGGCAGGACTTCAAGAGTGTGCCTGCTGGAGCGGTTCGGGTGTTGATGGAGCGTCGCTGGGCGTGCGGCACTTGGGCAGCGCGGCGAGCAAAGCGAGTGCTTCGGCCGAGGGGCTGCCGGGCTCCGCGCTGAAGATGACGAGTTGCTGATCCGGTGCGTCGGGCACGAGGAACTTCTCGAAGTGCAGCTCCAGTGGCCCTACCTGCGGGTGCTCTATGTTCATTGAGCCCCGGGCAGGAGACCGCACGTCCTGGCGGGCCCACAGACGACGGAACGCCTCGCTGCGTATCGACAGCTCTCCGACGAGTCCCGCCAGCCGGGGATTGTCGGTATCGGGGCCCGCTCGGATGCACAGGCAGGCGACCAGGCTCGCCAATGCGTGCTTGTCCTGTCCGTGCATCTCCGCGTGCCCGGGTTCGAGAAACATGGCTCGCACCATGTTGGTGCCTGGGACGTACACCGGTGAGAGAGCCTGCGCGAGGTCGTTGGCGGCGAGCACGTCCATCAGCTGGCCCAGAACGTAGGCGGGGGTGTCGATCCCGGATTCGAGGAGCCGCAGGACGCCCGGAGGCACGCGTTCGGGGCTGCGCCGGGCGGCGCGGCGACGGGGCTGTGTCTGTGTGGCCAGGCGGTGCAGATGGGCCCGCGCCGCCTCGTCAAGCCCGAGAGCATGGGCGATCGCGTCCAGGACCTGTGGAGAGGGACGTCGGTCCCTGCCCTGTTCGAGGCGCAGGTAGTAGTCGGCGCTGATGCCGGCGAGCAGAGCCAGTTCTTCGCGCCGCAGACCGGGGACACGGCGCCT
Organism: Streptomyces sp. NPDC058665; assembly: GCF_042714995.1. Lineage (NCBI taxonomy): Bacteria > Bacillati > Actinomycetota > Actinomycetes > Kitasatosporales > Streptomycetaceae > Streptomyces > Streptomyces sp. NPDC058665. The sequence goes on along the minus strand of NZ_JBHXRX010000123.1, from coordinate 7,075 downwards.
GCCCGCTGTCCTCGGCAGGCTGACGTCCTCAGGACGCAGCAGCTCTCGGCGGGCGCGCAGGTAGTCGCCCAGGGCATTGCCTTTCCGGCTTGTCATGCGGTCCAGCCTACGGTTGCGGGGGTGGCGCCAGCCTGGTCCTGTCAGTCCCTGGATCAGCGGAGCCCTGGCAAGGACGCCTGGAGCGATCAATAGTTGCGCCATGTTCTTCCAACCCGTAACCGACACGATTGTGCGCACGCTTCCGGAGTCGGCCGCTCCTCTGTGCGACTACGGCATTAGTGCTCCCGGGCGGTGGCCCAATGGTTGAGCGGACGACACGGAACCTGAGCGGTGCAACGGTCATCGTCACCGGCGCGAGCTCGGGGATCGGAGCTGCGGCAGCACACCGCTTCGCCGCTCTCGGAGCGACCGTGGCGGTTGTAGGCCGCTCAGTGCCCGCAACGAAGGCTGTGGCACAGAGCGCGGGTGGGCACGCCCACTTCGCCGACTTCAGTCGGCTCGATGACGTCCGCCGTCTCGCCGCCGAACTGCTTGAGCGCTATCCCCGCATCGATGTCCTGGCGAACAATGCCGGAGCGCTGTTCTCCTCGCACGGCTTGACCCCGGACGGGCACGAGCGGACCTTTCAGATTGGCCACCTGGCGCCCTTCCTGCTCACAACCCTTCTGCTGGACAACCTGAAGCAGTCACCCGACGCTCGCGTCATCCAAACCGGCAGCAATGTCTACCGGGGCGGCCGGATCGATCTGGACGACCTGAACAGCACCCGTCGGCGCTACCGAATGATGCGCGTGTACAGCATGACCAAACTCGCCACGCTCCTGTTCACACAGGAGTTGGCTCGCCGCATCCACGGCACGACTGTGACCACCACAGCCTTCCACCCAGGAATGACCGCCACCAACGCGTTCCGGGACAACCGGCTGGCCTCCGTGCTCACCCACTCATGGCTCAGTCCGGCGATCACTCCCGAGAAGGGCGCGGAGCCACTGCTGTACCTGGCCACCACAGATGATCCGGGCAGCGTCAACGGCCGCTACTTCCATCGCTTCAAGCACGAGGAACCCCGCAACGACCAGGCCCGTGATGCGGAACCGGCAAGCAAACTATGGGAACACTCCGCACAGTTGACGCAAGCACCGAACTGGCGCGTCACGCACTGACGAAGAACCCAGCTCGGTCGGGTGCGCAGGTGAGCACCAGATTTTGACGCCCCCTCCCCCGGCTCCTCGGTGGCGACGGAGTGGCCCCAGGGCGCGCCGCTACTGGGTGGGCATGGCGATCGGGGCAACCAGGCTGGAGCGGAGCTCCCAAGCACCCCACGAAAGGTCATATTTGGTAGCAAAGTTGATGGCGCGGGTTGACGTAGAAGGTCGCGAATCCACGCGAGGCTGCTCGATTCACATTCTGTGAATCGCCTGCAGCGGGCAGAATCGCTTACATGGCGAAACATAGGCGACCCACCGCCAATGTGCTGGAGCACGGTACTTGTCGTCCGAGCACGACAACTGTCGTACCAGGGGCTTGACCTGTGTAGACGCCCAACTTGCACCCCTCTGGAGGGCGGCTGACGAGAGTACCAGGCAAAATTTCTGACAGATGTCGTGCAACTTCGACGGCTGGGTGCAGGTCGGAACGCCGGCATACGACAAGTACCGTGCTCCGGCACAGCCAAGCCGACGAAGCCGCTGTTCAGAGCGCCGGTGCGTATCGGCAGCATCGATGCCACGGCCGTAGTTGCCGAGCTCCGCCAGGTCCACGAAGACGCCGAAGACCCCGACGTTGAACGGATGCCTTCGGACGACGGGTTGTACGGCGCGTTGCTGTACGCCGAGAAGCATGCCCACGTCCTCGCGACGAAGAGCAGTCCGGAAACACAGCGAGCAGCGGCCCTGAAGCGCGTCCAGCTCTGGGAGTATCTGCGTGAGCAGACGGAGATTCACCAGGCACGGGCCGTAGCTGATGCAAGGGCCGTCGGCGCGGAGTGGGCGCACCTGGCTCCGGCTCTCGCGGTGGCGGCACCAAGCGCGGCTACAACAAGGCCAAGCGTCTGAAAGCCGCCACGCTCACAGACGACACCCCTCACGCGCGGCCAGTACGTCGCACCCCGCAGGCAGTTCTGGAAGCAGAACACCGCATCGCACTCCAGGAGAGAGCCGAACGCCAAGCCCAGGAAGCTGCCCAGCAACGCCACGCAATGCTCATGCCCGTCGCTGAGCGGCTCCTGACACACCAAGAGGGACTGACCCTGGACGAGGACGCCGAGTACTGGCTCGGTGAGATGGCGGCCGTGTTGCCCAACTGCCGCACACCCACCCAGATGGTGAGCCTCAACCGGTACCTGGACGCAACAGTCCGAGCCTTGCGCAAGATTGAACGGCGTACGGCGAGTCCGGTAGCAATCACGGATGACGCGCGCCTCGCCTATGCCGCAGCCACCGAATTCCTCTCCCGCTGACCTGAACACCTGGTGCAGATCACAGGGCCTTGCCTTTCTGACTGGCGACCCGGCAAAGGGGGCCTACTCGACGCGGTCCCAGGCGGGGAAGTCGACGGGCATCGCGCGCCACTTGATTCCGTTGTCGGTGACGTAGAACGGAGTGGAGAGCACGGTCAACGAGTTCGCCCACGGGCACGGTATGCGGCGCTGCCGCTACCGAGGACAGGGAAAGGTCCATGTCCAGCACGTGTTGACGGCCATCGCCGTCAACATCGAGCGCCTCAGCAGACTGTCACCGGCTAAGGAAGCCCCCACACCCCGCCAGCCAACGGCCTTCCAGAACTACCTCGACCAGCGCGAGATCCCTCGTCTGAAGTCCTGGCGAACCCTGGGCAGTTGACTCCGCCGACACCAAGATCCCCGACAGAGTCAAGCTGAGAGGGGAGCGGAGGATTGAGCCGGGGCCGCGGTCGGACCTGGTCCGGACAGGGGAATCGCAGGTGGTTGCGTCCTGGCGGGGCTGGAACTGGTGGGATGGGATCTGCAAGCCGGTGCCGGCCGGCGGGAGTGGGGCCCGCCCCAGCGGCTGGGTCGCTGGGGCGCCCGTGACGGCCTGGCGTCCTCAGACCTGGGCCATGCCGCCGTCGGCGAAGAGCTCAACGCCGGTGATGAAGCTGGAGGCGTCGCTGGAGAGGAACGCCGCGGCCTTGCCCATCTCGCGGGGGTCGGCGATCCGGCCGGTCGGGTTGCCCTCGCCCATCTTCTGGACCATGGCGGAGACGGCGTCGGCGCCCTGCGCCATTTCCGCCGCGCGCCGCAGTGACTCGGTGTCGACCGCGCCGGGGCTCAGGACGTTCATCCGGATCCCGGAGCCCTTGATGTCCTGGATCCAGGATCGGATGAAGGCGCGCACCGCTGCCTTGGAGCCGCCGTACAGGCCCATGCCGGCCGGGGGCTGGATGGACGCGGTCGAGCCGATGATGACGACCGTTCCGCCGGGCTGCATGAACGGCAGTGCCGGCTGGATGGTGAACAGCACGCCCTTGGCGTTGACGTTGAAAGTCCGGTCGAACTGCTCCTCGGTGATGTCCGCCAGGGGGGCGTGTGCGCCGATTCCGGCGTTGGCCACGACTGCGTCCATCTGCCCGTACCGGGACGTGGTCTGCTCGTACACGGCCTTCATGTCGGCGATCTTGGTTACGTCGGCCACGATGCCCGAGCAGTTCGGGCCGACCTTGGCGACCGCGTCGTCCAGCGGTCCCTGCTGGAGGTCGGTGATGACCACACGGGCGCCCTGGTCCACGAATTCCTGGGCGATCCCCAGGCCGACCCCGGACGCGCCGCCGGTGACAACAGCGACCTTGCCTTCGAGCGGGAGGCTCATCGTTTTTCTCCTCTGAGTGGGTTTGCCCGCACCCTGCGGACACCAGCGGTATGTGCTCTACACTCGAAAGTGGAGGCGCCGCCACTTCCGTGGACTGTAAGCGGCGGCGCCCCCGCTTAGCAAGTCCAGGCGAACGAAAGGGCCCCCCATGACCACCGACACCGGTCGCCCGCTGCGGGCCGACGCGCGGCGCAACCGGGAGAAGATCCTCTCGGCGGCCGTACGTGTCTTCGCGGAAGAGGGGCTGGATGCGCACCTCGAGCGCATCGCCAAGGAAGCGGGCGTAGGCTCCGGCACCCTCTACCGGAACTTCCCGACCCGGGAACTGCTGATCGAGGCCGCCTACCGCAACGAACTGAGCCGACTGTGCGACGCCGCCCCCGACCTCCTGGCGGCCATGCCGCCGCGTGAGGCGCTCCGCGCCTGGATGGGGCGCTTCATCGACTACGCCACCGCGAAACTGGGGATGGCCCAGGCCCTCCGCGCCGTCGTCGACTCCGGCATCAATCCCTACGCCCACAGCCGCGAGCTGATGATGACCGCCCTCACCTCGCTCCTGGACGCCGCGACCGCCGCCGGGACCATCCGATCGGACATCGACGCGACCGACATGTTCGCCGCCCTCACCGGCGTCGCTCTCGCCTCAGGAAAGCCCGAACAACGGGAGCAGGCCGAACGCCTCCTCGATCTCACCCTCGACGGACTCAGGTACGGCACAGCGGGCTGATGTCGATCTCGAAAGCGTCGGCAAACGACCGTTTCCGAGAGCCACGCCGCAGCCGGAGTCGACAGGAGTGGCGTCCTCGCAGGCCAATCCGCTCGAGTGGGAGCGTCCACACAATGCATGGATTTTCCAATGATTGGATTCTCCATGTACATTGGGGTCATGGATGATCTGCAGCTGAACGAGGAGCTCCACGACTGTCTGTTCGCGATTCGTGCCCGTGTGCATACCGAGCTCAAGGAACTGGCCAGGGAAGCGGGGTTGACCGATACCCAGACCGATGCGCTGTGGAGGCTGAGTCGCGGGCCGGAGATGACCGCGCGCCGACTGGCCGACCGCTTGCAGTGCGACGCCTCGACCGCCACATCGATGATTGACCGGCTGGAGAAGCGCGGCCTGGTCCGCCGCGTGCCCCACCCCACCGACCGCCGCGTGAAAGTCATCCAGCTCACCTCCGAGGGGTGCGCGCTGCGTGATCGCGTCATCCAGCACACCACCGAGCACTCACCCTTCGCCCGCCTTGACCACGAGAGCAGGCTGCGCCTGCACGCACTTCTCCGCCAAGCGATCGACGTCAACCACCCGACAGGAGAGACCGTCAACGTCATGGTCACCCCGGAAGAGGAACAGCGATGAGCAGCAAGACCGCGGTCATCACGGGCGGAGCTTCGGGTCTGGGTTTGGTGACGGCACGCCAACTGGTCAAGGCCGGACACAGCGTCGTCCTCGTCGGCCGGGACGCGTCGCGCACTCGGGACGCCGCTGAACGCCTGCATGGCTTGGCCCCTTCGGGCAGTGGAGCGGCCCCGCCGAGGACGTACATCTCTGACCTGGAGCAGTGGTCGCAGGTACGGGCGCTGGCCGCGGAACTGGCGGCCGACAGCCACCCAGTGGACATCCTCATCAACAACGCAGGGGCAGCCTTCCCCCGGTACGAGCAGACGACGGACGGAGTGGAACGCACCTACGCGCTCAACCACCACGCTCCATTCCTGCTCACACACGCCTTGCTGGCCGAAAGAGCGCTTGCACCCCAGGCGCGGATCATCAATATGTCCTCGTTTGTGGAAAAGCGAGGCAAGCTCGACGCCGCCGATCCGGATGTGGCGGGAACATCGTGGAGCAACCGTTTCTACAACCAGATCAACGTCTACGCGACGAGTAAGCTCGTCAGCCTCTTGGCCGCGCGAGAACTAGCACACCGCCTTCCCGACGGTACGAGCGTCTACAACGCCAATCCGGGCATGGTCAAGGGCACCGCAATGAACAGCAACGCCGGCGGGCTGATGCGGCTGACCGCCCCGCTGTTCCGACCGTTCGCCATCACCCCGGACGAAGGGGTGCAGACCCCAGTCTGGCTCGCCACCGCCTCGCCCGCACCACGCCCCAGTGGGGGCTTCTTCAGCAAGTCCCGGCCGGACACCCCTTCGCGTCTGGCTCTGAACGACACCCTCGCCAACACCGTTTACACCAAGACCGCAGCCCTCCTCGGGGTGGCGCCCCTCACGAGGTAAGCCCGTCCGGGCCTGGGAAACGCCCACCGCGCTCTGCGACTGCATCTGCGGCGTCGCCTTCTGCGGCGTCAGGCCCCTCGTTGCGCTCCGCGAGGTGCCACACCACCCCTGCTTGTGCTTGGCCAGGCTCTTCCCGGCCCGGCGCCTCATCCCGGTCGACGATCCAGCCGCCCAGGGAGCGATGCCGAGGTGCGGGTCTTCAGGACGCCGGCCCGGCCGCACCGTCCGCGGCGGGTTCGGGAGGCCGCGAAAGGCCAGGTGGACGGCACATCACTGCCGTTCACGAGGCTCATAACTGTACCTTCCGTAAGGTAAAGTTATGAGGTCGTGGAAGTCTGCCTGAGCGCGTGCTCCTGATCCTGGGCTGCCCTGGTCAACTGGCCGAACGGGACGCCGACTCGTACTACACCCACCCGGGGGAACACGAGCAGACGACGCGGCTTGCCCCGAACGTGGGGTGTGACACTGGTCAGCTCGCGTATTCAACTGTCGCCAGTTCTCTGCAAAGTCCAGCCTGCAGGTGACCGTGTGTCATCGCTCGCGGCGTATCGGCTCCAGGTGCCACCGGGACCGGCTCCGCGCTTGTCAGTCGTTCGTTCGAAAAGCCGACGGTGAGGTCCATGGGTCCAGGGCGCCGTCGTCGGCACGCGGATCTGATCGACAAAGTCGCAGTGGGCTGCCGGAGCATCCGCAAAGCGTGGGTGGACAGTCGGTGGCTAGCGGCTTCCTTCACCAACCCGTCGAGCACGCTGCCGCCCTCGGTATCAACGTGGAATCGTCCAACGCGCCCCCGCGGGGACCATAGGGTTCGCACCGCTGCCAAGGGGCCCGGTTTGAGGCGACCTTCGGCAGTGGTACGACAGGAGGCATGACAGCGTCCTCATGGCCAAGGTGTGCTGCCGCAAGCAACTGCGGTGGAGCTCCATTCGGCTCTTCCGACCGCTGCTTCGCTCACCTCGCCACGGAGGCAGGGCAGTTGGCCCTGTCACCTGGTGGGGACATAGATGTCCGAG
>NZ_JBHXRX010000122.1:0-8305 GCF_042714995.1 Streptomyces sp. NPDC058665 | reverse complement strand
AGTCCAAGCAGAACTCGTTGCCCTCCGGGTCCCGCATCACGATGTAGCCGGTGTTCATCGGGGGCGCGGGCTCGTCGCGGCGCAGCCGCGTCGCTCCCAGCGCCACGAGCCGTTCGCACTCGGCCTCCAGCGCCGCCATCCGCTCGTCCCCCTCCAGCCCCGGGGCCGCCCGGACGTCGAGGTGGACGCGGTTCTTGGCGACCTTGTCCTCGGGCACCTGCTGGAAGAACAGGCGCGGGCCCTGCCCTTCCGGGTCCTCCAGGGCCGACCTCGTGTTGCGCTCCTCCTCCGGTACGCCGACCCGCGCGAGGAAGTCGTCCCACGCGGCCAGCGGGTCGGCGCCCTCGGGCAGATCGACCCCGGGCGGGGCGGGGTGGACGTAGCCCATGACCTCGCGCCAGAAGGCCGACAGGGCGCGGGGGTCGTGGGCGTCGAAGGTGATCTGGATGTGGCGGCTCATCGGTTCGCTCCGTTCATCGAGGGTTCGTCGCAGGCGACCTCGGAGAGAGGGTGGCTCAACTCCCGGTGGACACCCTGACATCCCTGGCGGACAGGATCGGTCCGCGATCCGAACGTGTTGGCACCCCCCGGGCCCGTGGCGCTAGCGTGCCCGTCATGACCGACCCCGGCGGCACGCCTGACACCCCGGCCCATCCCCGTTTCGTCCAGGCCCTGCGCGAACTGGGCATCGACGACCTCGTCGGCGAGGTCCGCACCTTCCCCGACGCCACCCGTACGGCGGCCGAGGCCGCCGCCGCCATCGGCTGCGGGCTCAGCGAGATAGTCAAGTCGCTGATCTTCGAGGCCGACGGCGTGCCGGTCCTGGTACTGATGGACGGCGCCTCGCGCGTCGATGTGGAGCGTGTACGGGAGGAGTTGGGCGCCGGAAAGGTCACACGGGCGCGGGCCGATCTCGTACGGGAGACCACCGGCTACGCGATCGGGGGCGTACCGCCCTTCGGCCACCGCACCAGGACGCGCGTGCTGGCCGACCGGGGACTGCTGGACCACGACGTGGTGTGGGCGGCGGCCGGCACCCCGCACACGGTGTTCCCGATGGATCCCAAGAGCGTGGTCTCGTACGCGGGCGGCACCCTCGTGGACGTCCGCGAGCGCATGGCGTGACGCCGGCCGTCGCAGCCGCCGTTCTCCTGGCGGCGGTCACGCACGCCACCTGGAACGCCATCGCACACACCATCAAGGACCAGCTGGTCGCCTTCACCCTGATCTCCGGCGGCGGCGCCCTGCTCGGCGCGGTCCTCGTCTGCTTCGCGCCCGTCCCGGCCGCCGGCGCGTGGCCGTATCTGATCGCGTCCGCCGTGCTGCACGTCGGCTACCAGGCGCTGCTGATGCGGTCGTTCAGCCTCGGCGACTTCGGCCAGATGTACCCGATCGCGCGCGGCACGGCCCCGCTCCTGGTGACCGTCCTGGCGGCGGTCTTCGTGGGCGAGTCGCTGGACCGCTGGCAGGCGACGGGCGTGGCCGTGGCGTCGGCGGGGCTCGTCGGCGTGGCCCTGTGGGGCATGCGGAGCACGGAGACGAAGCCGCAGTGGCCCGCGCTGCTGGCCGCGCTGGCGACGGGGGTGTCGATCGCCGCGTACACCGTCGTGGACGGGGTGGGCGTACGCGAATCGGGAACCCCTCTCGGCTACATCGGCTGGCTGATGATCCTCCAGGGCTCCCTGATCCCGCTCTACACCCTGCACACCCACCGCGGCACCCTCCTCCCCCTGCTACGCCCACACGCACGACTCGGCCTGCTGGGCGCGCTGCTGTCGGTCGGGGCGTACGCCCTGGTGCTCTGGGCCCAAACCCGCGCACCCCTCGCCCCGATCGCGGCGCTGCGGGAATCGTCACTCATGCCTTGCTCATACCGTATTTGTCATGAGCCGATCTAGGAGCAAGGTGACCATCACGCCCGGCGAGGACGCAGCGATCTACTGCCGGATCTCGCACGTGAGGGACGACGATCAGACGGGCGTCGACCGACAGGAACGCATCTGCCGCGAGATCGCCGAGCGGCTTCAATTGCGCATCGCACCGGAACACGTCTACGTGGACAACAACCGCTCAGCCTGGCAGCGCAACCGCAAGCGTCCAGGGTGGGACGACATGCTCAAGACCATGAGCGAGGGCACGATCCGACACGTGATCGTCTACCACCCGGACCGGCTGATGCGACAGCCGAAGGATCTTGAAGAACTGTTGTCCATAGCCGACGACAAACGCGTCCTGTTACACGGTGAGGCCAACCGGCGCGACTTGTCCGACCCCGACGACCGTTTCATTCTGCGCATCGAGGTCGCGCACGCGTGCCGCTCATCGGATGACACCTCACGACGGCTCAAAGACGCGTTCAAGGACATGGCCAAGGCAGGCACACCGCATATCGGCAATCGCCCGTACGGATACACCAAGAGTGGACAGGCAGTCATCGAGGAGGAAGCCGAGATCGTGCGGGAGGTCTACCGCCGTTACCTGGACGGGGAGTCACCCACCGCCATCGCTCAGGATCTCCACACGCGCAAGATCCCCACGTCCAAAGGGAAGCAGTGGGAGGCGGAGAACGTACGACACCTTCTGTCCTCCAACTACGTCGCCGGCATCCGTATTCACCAGGGCGAGGAGGTAGGGCCGGGCTCGTGGCCCGCCATCATCGACCGTGGGCAGTGGGACGAAGTACAGCAGCACCGGAAGCACCGGGCCGCGCGCATCGAGAAGGAGCGCACGCGACCCAATCGGTACTACCTCCTGCGTGGAGTAGCCACGTGCACGTGCGGAATGCGCATGGCTGGTACGAACGGCGGTAGGTACGCGTACTACCGATGCACCCGAGCAGCGTTGAACGGCGAGCAGAAGTGCGGTCGTTCCGTATCCGCGGGGCCGCTGGAGAAGTTCATGAAAGAGGTCGCGATCAAGGGGCTTACCGAGATCGATGTATCCGGCCGCCCACTCGTCAGCACGGTACGCCCGGAGGCCGATGTACAGGCCGAAGAGAAGGACCAGCAGAAGCTCAAGGAACTGAATCAACTCTGGCTTGCTGATGACGACTTCTCGATGAGCGAGTACCAGTCGATGCGCGCCGTCATCCTCAAGAGGATCAAGGAGCGTCAGCGCAAGACCGTTCAGCGGCCTCTCATCGTGCTCGAAGGCATCGCGGGACCGGATGCCGAGGCGAACTGGGCTGAGCTGGAGAGGCGGGAGGACTATGCCCGGATGAACGCCATCCATCGGTTCCTGTTCTCCGCTGTGATCGTGCACCCGCCCAAGACTCGGGGCCGCGGGTTCGACACTGACCGCGTCGAGGTCAAGCCGAACCCGCTCCCCTAGCGATCAACCGGACCAGGGCCGAGGAGCCGTGCCAGGCGTGCAGCGCTCCTCGGCCCTATGCGTTTGGGGATCTTCGCCGCTTCTCGTTCAACGGCGCGTCTCCACTTCTCAGGATTCTGCCGCGCCATCAGTCCACCGCCGATCGGTTGATCTCTTCGCGGGAGATCTCGCGGTTCCGGGCATGGTCTTCGGCGATGCCTGCGGCGATGAGGGCAGCGCCGGGGGTGTGGCCGGAGCCGACGTATCGCCAGTGGGCATCGGTGATCGCGTCGGGTTCGTCGGCGTAATCGGGTGCGGCCCGTTCATGGTCGGCGCGTTCGGCGCGCAGGGCGCCGTAAGTGGTGCAGTAGGCACGGGACTTGGTGAGGATGTGGCCCCGGTATCCGAGGGTGTGGGCCCAGGCGTGGAGGTGGAGGTGTTCCAGTTCGGGGAGGCCGCCGAGTCGCCAGCAGGTGCCCATGAGGATGCGTAGGTGAGCTGGCAGCCGTGCCGCGGCGATGTCGTTGGGGCCGGTGATCGGGTGGTCGAGGCCGGCGGAGGTGTCGGCGGCGCCCTTGGTGACGTATTTGGCGACGTAGGCGGCTACGGCGTCGTCGGCGAGTCCCTCGCGGCCGCTGAAGGCGCGGAGGGGCCGGGCGTCGAGTTGGGCGCCCCAGCGCAGTTCGTGTTCGCCCAGGGCTGGGCTGTGCGGGGTGTGGAGTCGTACGGCCGCCGCAGCGGTGCGTGCCACGGCGGCGAGGACTTCGGCGGTCGCCCAGGCCGGGGGCGGGGTATTGGGCCCGTGTGCGCCGTCGAGACGGACCACGGCATGGACGTGGACAGCCGCGCGCTTCTGGTACTCGGCGACTTTGGCGTAGGAGATGCGCACGTTGCGCCGCAGGCCGCTGCGGCTGCGTCCGGTGCGGGCGGCGAGGTGGTTGTAGAGGTTGTCCGTGAACGCCTTCCACAGACGTCCGGCGTAGGCGTGCCACAGGACGTGGGCCGGGTAGTCGTAGCAGCCGGGGCAGAGCGGTTGCCCGACGAGCGGATCGGTTGCGTCATGGGTGGCCGGGCAGCCGGGTGAGCGTCCGTGCTCGCACGGGTCGGCGTGACGGCGGGGTCGGCATCGTTCGCCGTCTGCGGTGGCGCGGTGGACGGCGCCGAAGGAGGGGGCCGTCAGGGTGAGGAACAGCCGGGGCCGTTCCCGCACGTCCGCCGGTACGGACTTGCCGCCGACGAGTCCGGCGCGGACCAGGTGGAAGGTGTCGCCCGCGTGGATGCGGGAGCAGGGGGCGCAGACGGTGGCGCGGCGGTTGCGGCAGCGGATCAGCAGCCGTTCGCCGGGTTCTGTGGTGGTGTCGTAGTGGTGCAGGACTTCGCCGGTGCCAGCGTCGCGGGTGGTGGTCGATCCGGTGAGCTGGATCGGGTGGGCGCAGCCGCCGGTAGCGCTCACTTGCTCCAGCCACCGGCCGAACTGGGGGTCTTGGGCGAGGCGGATCAGGTCTTGGTCGGTTTCGGAGAGCTGACGCAGACGCGCCGCGCGGTTGAGCACGGCGCGTCTGTCAGCCGAGGGATTCTCGGCGGGGATGGTGGCGACCTCCCGGGGTGGGCCGCCATAGCGGCACGGACAGTGGCGGTTGGGTGGGATTCGTCCATGGAGATCACTCCCGGTGCGTAGGTGGCGTGCTGGGTGCGGTTCAGCGGATGGTGCCGGTGCCCCGGCAGCAGCGGCAGCGCCGCCGGTGGCCGGTACGGGTCTTGCGGTAGCGCTCGCCCTTACAGATCGGGCAGCGGACACGGCGCATGGGCATCGTCTGGTCCCTCCCAGTACTCAGGTGTGGGTGAAGCCGGACAGGAACCAATTCACGAGGCCATCTGCGGTGAAGAGCACCGGCGTCTGACCCAGGTACATCCCAAACAGAGTGATCAGTACGGCTTCCCACCACCGCACCTCGCGGGAGCGGACCAGGAGCACGGTGGCCAGTCCGAAGATGAGCATCAGCGGCAGTGCGACGGACTCACTCATGCGGCGGTGCCTCCGTTCAGGTGCGTCAGAAGCGGGGTCAGGTGGGCGAACTCTGCCGCCGTTTCCTGTACTTCTGCGGGAGTCGTGAGATGGGACCGACCACGCATCCAGCCGCCCAAGTCCCCCGAGGTGACCGCGACGCCCTGTTCCGTCTCGCCGATCGACTGGGCGACCACCACGGCGTCTTTGTTGAGGTCGCCGAGCGCCATTTCCGCTGTTCCGGGGTCGTTGACGCGGTGGCAGATACGGCCGCTCAACTGGGCCCGCAACGCGGTGACTCCGGGGCCGAGGTCGGAGCCGACGCGTTGGCCGGCCACGACCAGATGAACACCGAGCGCCGCGCCGAGTTGGGCGAGTCGCAGGAGGTAGGTCGAGCACTGCTCGGCCTCTGCCCGCTGCTCTTTGCTGCCGTTGGTCAGGTACAGCTCTGCCAGCTCGTCCACGATGACCACCACCGGTACGGGCCTGGATTTCTCGGGGAGGTCCCATATCGACCGGGCGCCCGCCGCACGGCAGCTCTGCATGCGTCCCTGCATGTCGGTGACGAGGTGGCCGAGGATGGTGACGGCTTCGCTGCGGGAGGTGGCCAGGGCCGACAGGCGCGATTCGACGAGGCCTAGTTCCATGCCGCCCTTGCAGTCGATGCCGACCAGGGCGACCAGTTGCGGGGCGAGTTGGGTGACGAGCCGGGCGATCAGGGTGGACTTGCCGGACTGTGTCGCGCCGACGATCAGCCAGTGCGGGACCTGCCGGAAGTCCATGACCCAGGCCCGTCCGCTCTCCAGGGCTCCGACCACCGCCGACAGCAGAGCGACCGGTGCCGTCACGGCCGGACGGCCGGGATGCTCCAAGGGGTCGTTTGCCGTGGCCGTGATGAGGACCAGGCCGCGTTCCGGTGAGACGACGCGTACCGCGTGCATGCGCCATGAATGGGCGAAGGCGTCGGCCGCCGCCAGGAAGGGGGCCGGCGTCTGCCCTGCTCGGAGTCGGACGGTCAGTTCCAGACCGTTCGGTGTGGGGCGGGGGAAGGAGCAGCGCGGCGTGAGGGTTCGCAGTGGTTCACCCCTGACGGCTAAGCCGCCCACGATGTGGTGGTTGGGCTTGTGGGAGACCGTCAGGCCGTTGACGTAAGCGACCTTGCGCCAGGTGAGTATCACCCGCAGGGCGGTGCGGGGGTAGCCGGTGAGGTACCAGTGCCAGTCCGGTCGCCGCTGTTGCACCTCCTTGCCGACGACCAGCAGCCAGGCCAGCAGGGCGAGGCAGAAGGCGAGCAGGATCGGTCCCATCAGGCCCCACTCCCCTTGCCGGCAGGTCCTGTTGCCGTTGCACCGCTGGCGGGGACGGGGGTGATGGCGGCGGCGCGGAAGCTGATTCCGTGCCGGTCGCCCATGGCCCAGGAGAAGGCGTCGAGGCCGGTCACGCGTACCTCCGCGCCTTCGACAACCCCCTTGGGCTCTCCGGTGACAGAGATCTCGATCACCGAGACCCGGCGCCCTTCCTGGCGCACCGTCACGGCGACGCTGTAGATGGTGTTGCCCTCCTTGTCCCTCTTGACCTCCTTGGTCTCGAAATCCGCGATCTTGGGTTCCGGCCCGACAGCGCACCGCAGTACGCCCAGCCGGGATGTGTCCACAGGTATGGACTGCATGAAGGTGGGGCCTCCTCAACCATCAAGACATCACGTGATGTCACTCGTACTTACGAGTGGAGAGTGTGCATGCCTTGACCGAGAAGCGCAACAACTTATGCTTACGAGTGACGTCAGCTCACGTCATGATGATCCACAACAGGTGACGAGGAGAGCCCGCCATGGGAGAGATCCAGCGACCCGGTGCGCTGTACCAGCAGGTTGCCGCCGAGATCCGCAGCGGCATCACCGCAGGCGAATACACACCCGGAGCCCCGCTCCCCTCAGAAGCCCAGCTCATCGACCGCTACAAGGTCAGCCGGCCCACCGTACGCAAAGCCATCGCCGCACTGCGCGCAGAAGGGCTCATCGAGGTCATCCACGGCAAGGGCAGCTACGTCCGCGCCGTCCCCGCCCCAGCGGTCACCATCGAACGGACCATCACCCGCAGCGGCAAAACCTTCCGCACCGGCCACCACCAATGGCAACAGGCCGAGGCCCCGACCGTCTACCGCACCACCACAACGGCCAGCACAGGCCCGCTGCTCGAACTGGACCAAGGAGAAGCGCTGTTCGCCGTCGACCGACTACTGACCGACCCTGACACCGAGACCCGCGCACTGCACCGCACCCTCATCCCGTTCGCCACCGCAGACCAGGCGAAGCAGCTCGCCGAAGCCCCGGACACCGAACCGGAACAGATCTACGCCATCCTCACCAAAGCCGGCCACACACTCACCTGGCACGAAACCGTCAGCGCCCGCATGCCCCTGCCCGACGAACGCACCGCACTCCAGACCCCCGACGCAACCCCGATCATCCACACCACCCGCACCACCCACGGCAACGACCACCACCCACTGATCCTCGAAGAACTCCGCACAGGCGCCGACCGCACCCAACTCGCCTACCGCATCACCGCCGACAGCCCCCGCAAACTCCACGCCGTCTGAACCGAGCACCCGGCGAACTGTCGAAACCTGTCTTCACTTACTCAAGGCGCCTCGCTCCGCTCGCCGCGCGCTCCCCGGCTCACCGCCGGGCCCCGCCGCTCCTGTCTCCGCCCCGCTCCGGGCCCCGGCTCCGCCGGTCGCGCGACCGAAGCGAACGCCAGCGGTGGGGAGAAACCCTCTGTGGCTGGAGCGGCCGGCTCCACGGCTTTAGCCTCGCGCTTTCGCGAGTGGGTCTGTCCGAGTCTTGATCAAATAAATGGAGAGTGCTGCTGACCTGCAACGATGGGACTTGTCTAGGGTCCTGTCAGCTGCAAGGAAAGAAGCACTCTCCAGGTGAAGAAGAGTAGCGGGTCGTACCCGCGTGTCCGTGTCGAGGGCGGCGGCCGTGGA
>NZ_JBHXRX010000121.1:0-8661 GCF_042714995.1 Streptomyces sp. NPDC058665 | reverse complement strand
TTGCCGAAGTGCCCACAGGAAACCACCCTGCGGGCACTTCGGCGCCTTGCGATGCACCGCGCCAGACGCTCCGGGCTCATCCGCGAAGATCCACCGGACAGGACCTAGCGGGCCTGGGGGCCCCGGCGCTGGGGAAGCGAGACCACGCCCGCCCCCGGCTCCGTCGGGCCGGTCGGGGCCGCCGGCGGCAGCCCCGCGAGCTGGCACAGCAGATCGCACCAGGCCGCCAAGTGCGTTGCCGCGTCCGGGACTCCGCCCATGCCCTCGCGCGGCGTCCAGGAGGCCCGGATCTCGATCTGGGTCGCCGGACGGCGCTCAGACAGCCCGCCGAAGTAGTGCGATCCCGCGCGGGTGACCGTGCCGCTCGGCTCTCCGTACGAGAGCCCGCGCGCCTCCAGCGCCCCGGTCAGCCACGACCAGCAGACCTCCGGGAGCAGCGGGTCCACCGCCATCTCCGGCTCCAGCTCCGCCCGTACGAGCGTCACCAGACGGAACGTGCCCTGCCAGGCGTCGTGGCCCTCCGGGTCATGAAGGAGGACAAGTCTGCCGTCGGCCAGATCGTCGTCCCCCTGGACCACCGCCGCCTCCAGCGCGTACGCGTGCGGTGCGAGCCGCTGAGGAGGCTTCGTCGGGTCGATCTCCATCTCGGGGCGCAGCCGCGCCGTCCGCAAAGCCTCAACGGCCAGTCGGAACGCGGACGGGACGGAGTCCCCCTCCGTACCCCCCGTACCGCCGACGCCGTTGGAATGATCAGAAAACTGTCCCTGAGCCGCAGCCATGCGGGGAAGAGTAGGCGGAACGAGCGTCCCGTGCGGTGAAGGACACCCGGCCCGGGGCGGCCGCTTCTGTGTACATGCGAAGATTCTGGGCGTGAGCGCCAACGACCGCCCCTCGGGCCAGCCGACGAAGACCGCGCCGACAGCGGCGACACTCGCCACCCGCGACTCCGCCTTCATGAAGGCGTGCAGGCGGGAGACCGTGCCGCACACCCCGGTGTGGTTCATGCGGCAGGCGGGGCGGTCGCTGCCCGAGTACCGCAAGCTGCGCGAGGGCACCGCGATGCTGGAGTCGTGCATGCGGCCGGACATGGTCACCGAGATCACGCTCCAGCCGGTACGCAGGCACGGGGTCGATGCCGCGATCTACTTCAGCGACATCGTCGTCCCGCTCAAGGCCATCGGCGTCGACCTCGACATCAAGCCTGGCGTCGGCCCCGTCGTCGCGCACCCCGTCCGCTCGCGCGCCGACCTCGCGCAGCTGCGGGACCTGACGCCCGACGACGTCCACTACGTCACCGAGGCCATGGGCATGCTCACCGCCGAGCTGGGGTCGACCCCGCTCATCGGCTTCGCGGGCGCCCCGTTCACGCTCGCCAGCTATCTCGTGGAGGGCGGGCCGTCCCGTAACCACGAGAACACGAAGGCCATGATGTACGGCGATCCGGAGCTCTGGGCCGAGCTGCTCGACCGGCTCGCGGAGATCACCGGCGCGTTCCTCAAGGTGCAGATCGAGGCGGGAGCCAGCGCCGTACAGCTCTTCGACTCCTGGGTGGGCGCGCTCGCCCCCGCCGACTACCGGCGCTCCGCGATGCCCGCGTCTGCGAAGGTCTTCGACATGATCGCCGGGTACGGGGTGCCGCGTATCCACTTCGGTGTCGGTACGGGCGAACTCCTCGGCCTGATGGGCGAGGCCGGTGCGGACGTCGTCGGCGTCGACTGGCGCGTACCGCTGGACGAGGCGGCCCGGCGGGTCGGCCCCGGCAAGGCGCTCCAGGGCAATCTCGACCCGGCGGTCCTCTTCGCCCCCACGCGGGCGGTGGAGACGAAGACCGACGAAGTCCTCGACGCCGCGAAGGGGTTGGAGGGGCACATCTTCAACCTGGGGCACGGGGTCCTGCCGAACATGGACCCGGACTCGCTGACCCGCCTCGTCGAGTACGTCCACACCCGGACCGCGGGTTAGTCACCAGCCCGCCTTCCGTACGGCGGCCGTCGCCTTGCGGGCCGCCACCAGGACCGGGTCCCAGACCGGTGAGAACGGCGGCGCGTAGCCCAGGTCCAGCGCCGTCATCTGTTCCACCGTCAGCCGGGCCGTGAGGGCGACCGCCGCAATGTCCACCCGCTTCGCGGCGCCCACCCCGCCCACGATCTGCACGCCGAGCAGCCGGCCCGACCGGCGTTCGGCGAGCATCTTCACCGTCATCAGCGGCGCCCCCGGCAGATACCCGGCGGTGCCGGTGGACTCGATGGTCGCCGTCACGTACTGGAGCCCCGCCGCGCGGGCGTCCTTCTCGCGCAGCCCCGTCCGGGCGATCTCCCGGTCGCAGACCTTGCTGACGGCGGTGCCGACGACGCCCGGGAACGTGCCGTAGTCGCCGCCCACGTTGGCGCCGATGATCTGGCCGTGCTTGTTGGCGTGCGTACCGAGCGCGATATGGCGGGTGGTGCCCGTGACCAGGTCGAGCACCTCCACGCAGTCGCCGCCCGCCCAGATGTTCTCGTGCCCCCGCACCCGCATCGACAGATCGGTGAGCAGCCCGCCGTGCGGGCCGAGCGGCAGACCGGCGGCCTCGGCGAGCGAGGTCTCCGGGCGGACACCGATGCCGAGGACGACGACGTCCGCCGGGTACTCGGCGTCGTCCGTCACGACCGCCCTGGCCCGGCCGTCGTCGCCGGTCAGGATCTTGGAGACCGCCGCGCCGCCGACCGTCGTGATGCCGAGGCCGTCCATCGCCTCGTGGACCAGCCGGCCCATGTCCGGGTCGAGCGTGGCCATCGGCTGCTCGTCGCGGTGCAGGACGGTCACCTCGTACCCGCGCTTGAGCAGCGCCTCCGCCATCTCGACGCCGATGTACCCCGCGCCCACGACGACCGCGCGTCCGCCGTCGTCCGTGCGGGCCAGCGTCTCGATCAGCGCCGTCCCGTCGCCGAGGGTCTGCACACCGTGCACGCCGGGGGCGTCGATGCCCGGCAGCGAGGGCCGGACCGGGCGCGCGCCGGTGGCGATCACGAGCTTGTCGTAGTGCGTCCAGGACTCGGTCCCGGCGTCCAGATCCCGGGCCAGGACCCGCCCGCCCCCGGTGTCGATCCGTACGACCTCGGTCCGCATCCGCAGATCGATCGCGCGCTCCCGGTGCTCCTCCGGCGTGCGGGCGATGAGGTCGTCCAGCCGCTCGACGTCGCCGCCGACCCAGTACGGGATGCCGCACGCCGAGTACGAGGCGAAGTCGCCGCGCTCGAAGGCGGTGATCTCCAGCTCCCCGGGCCCCTTGAACCTGCGGGCCTGCGACGCCGCGGACATACCCGCCGCGTCGCCGCCGATGACCACCAAGCGCTCCGCTGCCATTGCGCGTCCCCTTCGGATGTGTGCGGGGTACCGCGTACCCCGCACACAGACGCTACGCGGACGCGCCGGTTCAGTCCTGCTTGCCCGTGTCCGGCGACTGCGCGGGGGTCGGCACCGGCGTCGGCGCGGGCTCCGGTGCCGGAGCCGCGACCGGCGTACGCCGCGCTCCCAGGCCCAGCAGCCGTACGCCGAACAGCCGCCACAGCACGTACAGCACCGCCAGCGCGGCGGCGAACGGCAGGACCGCGCCCACCACGACCACGGTCCAGCGCAGCATCGACACGAGCGCGCCCCAGCCGCCGCCGAGCGCGTCGAGGAAGCCCGGGTCGTCGTCCTTCTCGTCCTTCGCCTCCGTCTCCTCGCTCAGGTCGAGCGTGATGGTCGCCATCGTCGTCCGGTCGGCGAGCGACGCCTGCCGGGCCAGCAGGGACTCCAACTCGGCCTGGCGGGTGTTCAGCTGGGACTCCAGGGCCACGACGTCGGTGATGTCATCGGCCTGGTCCATCAGATCCCGTACGCGGTTCACGCTCGCGCGCTGCGTCGCGATACGGCTCTTGACGTCGACCACCTGCTCGGTGACGTCCTTCGCGTTCGCCGTGCGCGTCAACAGCTTGCCGGTGCCCGCGAGTTCGGTGAGGACGGAGTCGTAGTCGGCCTCCGGGACCCGCAGCACGATCTTCGAGGTCACATGGGTGTCGTCGATGCGCTCCGTGGTCTCGTCCTCGATCTCGCCGCCCGCGCCGAGCGCGACCGAACGGGCCGTGGCGAGCGCCTTCGTCACGCTCTTCACCTCCACCGACAGGCCGGCGGTGCGGATCACATGGGTCTGCACGGAGTCCGCGCCGGCCTCCGTGCCCTTCTCCGCCCGCTGCTCGCCGGCCCCGTCGGCCGCCGCCTCCGGCCCGGCCGCACCCTGCCCGCCCCTCGCCGGTCCGGCCGCGCTGTCGGCCTTCATGTCTCCGCTGTCCGAGTCGTCCGCGCCGCTGCACCCTGCCAGGGCCAGTGAAACGGTGAGAAGTGCTGCCGCGAATGCGGGAAGTGCGCGCATGCCAATCCCCCCAAAGATGCCGAGCGCTGATTTCGGGGGTTCGACGGACGGGCGGGGGAGAGGGTTGCGCTTTTCCGGTCGCGAAGCGGTCACGGTCGGGCCTCGGTACGGGCCTGGCACGGGGCCTCGGTACCGACCCGGCGGCGGCCGAGGCGGGCGGGAAGCGGTCTGAGAGAGTGGAGGCCATGGTGAGCAGTCCGAACCCCACACCTCCCGCCGGCCCCCATGTCGTCGTCATCGGGGGCGGTATCGCCGGTCTCGCCGCGGCCGACCGGCTGCTGTCCGCCGGGGCCCGCGTGACCCTCCTGGAGGCGACCGACCGCCTCGGCGGCAAACTCCGGGCCGGCGAGATCGAGGGCGCCCCCGTCGACCTCGGCGCCGAGTCCATGCTCGCGCGCCGCCCCGAGGCCGTCGACCTCGCCCGCTCCGTGGGGCTCGGTGAGCGCCTCCGGACGCCCGCGACGACCTCCGCCTCCGTCTGGTCGCGCGGCGGGCTGCACGCCATGCCCAAGGGCCATGTGATGGGCGTACCGGCCGACGCGTCGGCCCTCGCCGGTCTGCTCTCCGCGGAAGGCGTCGCCAGGATCGACCGCGAACGGGACCTCGGTCCGGTGGCCGTCGGCGACGACGTGTCCATCGGCGAGTACGTCGCGGAGCGGCTGGGGCACGAAGTGGTGGACCGGCTCGTGGAGCCGCTGCTCGGCGGCGTCTACGCGGGCGACGCCTACCGCATCTCGATGCGCGCCGCCGTCCCCCAGCTCTTCGATGCGGTTCGCACCCACGACTCACTCCTCGACGCCGTCCGCTCCGTTCAGGCCAGGGCCGCCGAAACCCCCCGCACCGACGCCGTGTTCGCCGGCATCGACGGCGGCATGGGCAGGCTGCCGGGCGCCGTCGCCGACGCCGTACGGGCACGTGGAGGCGACATCCGTACGGAGACGCCCGTCCTCGCCCTCACCCGCACCGCCGTCGGCTGGGCGGTCCGCACCGAGCGCGGGACCGTCGCCGCCGACGGGGTGATCATGGCGAACCCCGCCTGGTCCGCCTCCGCCCTCCTCGCGCACGAGTCACCCGCCGCGTCCGCCGGACTCGCGGAGATCGAGTACGCCTCCATGGCGCTCGTGACGATGGCCTTCCGCCGCGCCGATGTCGCGGACCTGCCCGGACTGCCCGACGGCAGCGGCTTTCTCGTACCGCCCGTCGACGGCCGCACCATCAAGGCCGCGACCTTCTCCACCCGTAAGTGGGGCTGGGTCGCCGAGTCGGCGCCGGACCTCTTCGTCCTGCGTACGTCCATCGGCCGGTACGGCGATGAGGACCAACTCCGGCGCGAGGACACCGAACTCGTCACGGCGTCCCTGCGCGACCTCGGCGCCGCGACCGGGCTCGCCACGTGGCCCGTGGCCGCCGAGGTGACCCGGTGGATCGGCGGTCTGCCCCAGTACCCGGTGGGCCACCCCGCCCGCGTCGCCCGCATCCGCGAGGCCGTCGCCAAACTCCCTGGACTGCGCGTCTGCGGCGCCCCGTACGACGGCGTCGGCATCCCCGCCTGTATCGCGAGCGCCCGGCGCGCCGCCGACGAGATCATGGCGACGCCGACCCTGGCGCGGGGCACGGATCGGGGCGCGGGAGAATAGCCGTATGACTTCCGCACCAGACAAGACCCCCAACGCGGGCAAGAAGGCCAAGGACCTCAACGACGTGATCCGCTACACGCTGTGGTCCGTCTTCAAGCTGCGCGATCTGCTGCCGGAGGACCGGGCCGGTTACGCCGACGAGGTCCAGGAGCTGTTCGACCAGCTCGCCGCCAAGGACATCACCGTCCGCGGCACATACGACGTGTCCGGGCTGCGCGCCGACGCCGACCTGATGATCTGGTGGCACGCCGGCACCGCGGACGAGCTCCAGGGCGCGTACAACCTCTTCCGCCGCACCCGGCTCGGCCGGACGCTCGACCCGGTCTGGTCGAACATGGCGCTGCACCGCCCCGCCGAGTTCAACAAGTCGCACGTGCCCGCGTTCCTGGCCGACGAGACGCCGCGCGAGTGGGTGAGCGTCTACCCCTTCGTGCGTTCGTACGACTGGTATCTGCTGCCCGACGACGAGCGCCGTACGATGCTCGCCGACCACGGAAAGATGGCCCGTGGATATCCGGATGTGCGCGCCAACACCGTGTCATCCTTCTCGCTCGGTGACTACGAGTGGATCCTCGCCTTCGAGGCCGACGAACTGGACCGGATCGTCGACCTGATGCGTCATCTGCGGGGTTCGCAGGCACGGCTGTACGTACGGGAAGAAGTGCCGTTCTACACGGGCCGCCGGAAGTCGGTCGCGGACCTGGTCGACGGACTCGCCTGACCACGCCTGATCCACAGGCGCGGACCGTGATCCGCGTAGCGTGATCGCACAACCGCATGACGGCCGGGCCGCCCCCGGGTGGCCCGGCCGTCCCACCCGGAAGATCAGACGACCGGCGGCAGCCCGCGGCCGGACCTCTCGTCCAGCGACACCGGGTCCGGCTCCGGGTCGCACCGGTCGCCGACCGGCGGCAGACGCGGTGAACAACGGGGGAATACGCCATTTTCCCCGTACTCGCCCGCGCTTCGCCGGTCGCGACCGGTGGGCCCGGAGCGTTGGAGGGGACCAGGGTCCCCGACTGCGGCGGAACGCGCGGGATCGGGACGTACAGAAGCGGAGCGTGCCATGACCACGAGCGGTGACCTGCTCATCGACGCCTTCGACCGTGTCCGTCAGAACGTCCACGAGGTGGTCGACGGACTCTCGCCCGAGGCGCTCGCCGTCCGCATCGACGAGGGGGCGAACTCGATCGCCTGGCTGGTCTGGCACCTCACCCGGATCCAGGACGATCACCTCGCCGATGCCGCCGGGACGGACGAGGTGTGGATCGCACAGAACTGGACGGGCAGGTTCGAACTGCCCTTCTCGCGCCACGCCACGGGATACGGACACTCACCCAAGGACGTGGCGGCGGTCGGCGGCGTCACGGGGGAGGCGCTGGTGGAGTACCACGACGCCGTCCACGAGCAGACCGTCTCGTACATCAGGACCCTTGAGGACGCCGACTACGCACGCGTCGTGGACCGGACCTGGACCCCGGCCGTGACCCTCGGCGTGCGGCTGGTCAGCGTCATCTCCGACGACCTCCAGCACGTCGGCCAGGCCGCCTTCATCAGGGGCTGGCTGCTGCGGCCCTAGGTCCTGCCCGGCGAAGATCCACCGGACCTCGCGCCGCACGAGCTCTCCGGCATCTCGTACGCCCCCGGGTCTGTCAGGTACGAGAGGAGCTTCCGTGCCGCGGGGCCGGTGCGGCCCTCCTCCGGGACGGCCGCCGAGACCTCCCAGAGGCCGCTCTCCGCCCCGGCCAGCGGCACCGTACTGAGCCCGGCCGCGTGGTCCTTGCGGGCGACAGGGCGGGGCACCACGGCGACACCGAGGCCCTCCCCGACCAACTCGATCAGGCTGTGCACGTCGTTGACCTCCAGGGCCACCCGCCGCTCCACGTCCACGGCGTCGAAGGCCCGGTCCGTGAGGCCACGGGCTCCCCAGTCCTGGTGGAAGTCCACGAAGACCTCGTCGGCCAGATCGGCCCACCGCGCCTCGGCCGCCCCCGCGAGCCGGTGACCGGGATGACAGAGCAGCACCATCGGCTCGCCCGCCAGCCGGACCAGCCGCACCCCCTCCGGTACGGCCCCGGCCACGACGACGAACGCCAGGTCCAGCCGTCCCTCCGCGACATCGTCCACGAGCGACGCGGAGCCCGCCTGCTTCAGCCGTATCTCGACATCGGGGTGCTCGGACCGGAAGCGCGCGAGCAGGGCGGGGACATGCACGCCGGTGACGCACTGCTCGGTGCCGACCGACAGCGTGCCGCGCATCAGCCCCTGTACGGCGGCGACCGCCTCCTTGCCCGCCCGTACGCTCGCCAGCGCGCGCGAGGCCTCCACGAGCAGCGCGCGTCCCGCGCCGGTCAGCTCCACCCTGCGCGTGGACCGCACGAAGAGCGCGGCGCCCAGCTCGCGTTCCAGCGCGCGCACGGACGCCGAGAGGCCCGACTGGGAGACCAGCAGCCGCTGCGCGGCCCTCGTGAAGTGCCGCTCTTCCGCGACGGCGACGAAGTACTCAAGATGACGGAGTTCCACGGAATCAGCCTAATACTCCAGTTGCACTTCTCCATTTGTCCTGGTCACAGGGCCTTTCCGGAGTCTAGTTTGCTGACGCCGTGTCAGGGTGGCGGTGGTTCGTGACTC
>NZ_JBHXRX010000120.1:0-9752 GCF_042714995.1 Streptomyces sp. NPDC058665 | reverse complement strand
GACACACCCCCCGTCGGCCCGCCGCGTTGTCGGTGCCGACCGATACTGTGCTGATCAGGGGTTCTGACTCACCGGCAGAACTGGTGTCCGGGCGGGACCGGGACCGGGAGTGTGAGGGGGAGGGGCGCGATGCGGGTACTGGGCGTGGACCCCGGACTGACGCGATGCGGTGTCGGCGTCGTCGAGGGCGTCGCGGGACGCACGTTGACGATGCTCGGCGTCGGTGTGGTGCGCACACCCGCCGACGCGGACCTCGGATCGCGCCTCGTCGCCATCGAGCGGGGAGTGGAAGCCTGGCTGGACGAGCACCGGCCCGAACTGGTCGCCGTGGAGCGGGTGTTCAGCCAGCACAACGTCCGTACGGTGATGGGGACGGCCCAGGCCAGCGCGGTCGCCATGCTGTGCGCGGCCCGCCGCGGCATCCCCGTCGCCCTGCACACCCCCAGCGAGGTCAAGGCCGCCGTCACGGGCAGCGGGCGCGCCGACAAGGCACAGGTCGGCGCCATGGTGACCCGGCTGCTGCGACTGGACGCGCCGCCCAAACCGGCCGACGCCGCCGACGCCCTCGCTCTCGCGATCTGTCATATCTGGCGCGCCCCCGCCGTCAACCGGCTCCAGCAGGCGCACGCCGCGGCGAAGGCGTCCCGCCCCGCCGGCCACACCCCCGTACGGAAGGTTCCCCGATGATCGCCTTCGTCAGCGGCCCGGTGGCCGCGCTCGCCCCGACCTCCGCGGTGATCGAGGTCGGGGGCGTCGGCATGGTGGTCCAGTGCACCCCGGCCACCCTCGCCGGGCTGCGGATCGGTGCGGAGGCGAAGATCGCCACCTCGCTGGTCGTCCGGGAGGACTCGCTCACGCTGTACGGCTTCGCCGACGACGACGAGCGCCAGACGTTCGAGCTGCTCCAGACGGCCAGTGGTGTCGGTCCGCGCCTCGCCCAGGCGATGATCGCGGTGCACTCGCCCGACACCTTGCGGGTCGCCGTCGCCACGGGCGACGAGAAGACGCTGACCGCCGTCCCCGGCATCGGTAAGAAGGGTGCGCAGAAGCTGCTGCTGGAGCTGAAGGACCGGCTCGGCGAGCCCCTCGGCACGCACATCGGCAGACAGGGAATCGGCGCCCCCGTCTCCGCCGCCTGGAACGATCAGCTGCACTCGGCGCTGATCGGTCTCGGATACGCGACGAGGGAGGCCGACGAGGCGGTCGCGCTGGTCGCCCCCGAGGCCGAGGCGGCGATCGAGGCGGGCGAGGCGCCCGCCGTACCGCGACTCCTGCGGGCGGCGCTCCAGTCGCTGAACCGCACCCGCTGACCCGGCGACGTCGCCGGGCGCGGACGGGGCCGCCCCCGGTCGCCGTCCGGCCGGCGCCGGAGCCGAACTCCACGGGACCGTCCAGGGACGTCCCGATTCCATGAGGTGAGCCACAGTGAACTGGGACGACAGCAGCACAGGGACGCCGGGAGGCGGCCCTCCGCCGACGGACGCGGCCGACGGGCCCGAGCGGCTCGTCGCCGCGTCCGCCGACGGCGAGGACCAGGCGGTCGAGGCGGCGCTGCGCCCCAAGTCGCTGGACGAGTTCGTCGGGCAGGAGCGCGTACGGGAACAGCTCGACCTCGTCCTGAAGGCGGCGCTCGCCCGGGGCGCCACCGCCGACCATGTCCTGCTCTCGGGCGCGCCCGGCCTCGGCAAGACCACCCTCTCCATGATCATCGCGGCAGAGATGGGCGCCCCCATCCGCATCACATCGGGCCCCGCCATTCAGCACGCGGGCGACCTCGCCGCGATCCTCTCCTCCCTCCAGGACGGCGAGGTCCTCTTCCTCGACGAGATCCACCGGATGTCCCGGCCCGCCGAGGAAATGCTCTACATGGCCATGGAGGACTTCCGCGTCGACGTCATCGTCGGCAAGGGACCGGGCGCCACCGCCATCCCGCTGGAGCTGCCGCCCTTCACCCTCGTCGGCGCCACCACCAGGGCCGGCCTGCTGCCGCCCCCGCTGCGCGACCGCTTCGGCTTCACCGCGCAGATGGAGTTCTACGAGCCCGTCGAGCTGGAGCGGGTCATCCACCGCTCCGCGCACCTCCTGGACCTGGAGATCGACGCGGACGGTGCCGCCGAGATCGCCGGACGCTCCCGGGGCACGCCCCGTATCGCCAACCGTCTGCTGCGGCGGGTCCGCGACTACGCGCAGGTCAAGGCCGAGGGGTACATCAACCGCGACATCGCCTCCGTCGCCCTTCAGGTGTACGAGGTGGACGAACGGGGCCTGGACCGGCTCGACCGGGCCGTGCTCCAGGCCCTGCTCAAGCTGTTCGGCGGCGGCCCGGTCGGTCTGTCGACCCTCGCCGTCGCGGTGGGTGAGGAGCGCGAGACGGTCGAGGAGGTCGCCGAGCCCTTCCTCGTACGGGAGGGACTGCTCGCCCGTACCCCTCGCGGCCGGGTCGCGACCCCGGCGGCATGGGCCCATCTGGGGTTGACGCCACCCCCGCGGGGCCCAGGCGCAAGCGGACAACCGGGGCTGTTCGGGGCGTGAGCGCACAGGCACTCGCCTCAGCAGGAACCCCGGTGCCATGCTGGGCGTTGTTCCATTGATGCGGACTCGCTTAGACTCCGCCGATGCCGCCCGTAACGGTCGGCTACCCACCCCCGTATACCAGGCCGCCCGACAGCGCGGTCGTGCGAAGGAAGTTCCCTCCCGTGAGTCTCGTGACCCTTCTCCCCTTCATCGTGCTCATCGGGGCCATGTTCCTGATGACCCGGTCCGCCAAGAAGAAGCAGCAGGCGGCTGTGCAGATGCGCAATGAGATGCAGCCCGGCACAGGTGTCCGGACGATCGGGGGCATGTACGCCACCGTCAAGGAAGTTCACGACGAGACGGTCCTGCTGGAGGTCGCGCCGGCCGTCCACGCCGTGTACGCGAAGAACGCCATCGGCGCGGTCCTGACGGACGACGAGTACAACCGCATCGTCCACGGCGACGAGGACGAGTTCGAGGTCGACGGCCACGTCGTGCCCGACGACGCCTCCTCGCTGGTCGACGACGACGTCTCGAAGATCGACCTGGGCAAGAAGGACGGCCCGGAAGACGCCGAGACGGAGGCCGAGACCGACGCCGACGCCGACGCGGCCAAGACTGACGCGGCCAAGGCCGACGCGGACGTCGCCTCCGACGACGCCGAGAAGGAGTCGGTCGAGGCCAAGGACGCCAAGGCCGACGGCGAGAGCGGCGCGAAGTAGTCCCGTCCGGTCCCGCACCACGTCCCCGGGCGTGCCGCGGTCCCCGGACGGCGTCGGCATTCGCGTGGGCACGTCCCCACAACACTTCGTTGCCGCTCCGTCGCCCACCCGGCGTGGGGCGGTTGGACAGGGAGAAACGAAAAGGTGGCAGCACCTCAGAAGGGCCGAAGGCAGACGGGGGCCCCGGGAAAGCCGGGGCGCACCCTGATCCTGTTCCTGATCGCGATGATCGCCCTCATCGGCGGGATGTTCGGGGCCGGCGAGCTCACGCCGCGCCTCGGTATCGACCTCGCCGGCGGCACGACCATCACGCTCAAGGCCAAGAGCTCGCCGGGCCAGGCGAACGCGGTCAACGAGACCAACATGAACACCGCGGTCGGCATCATCGAGCGTCGTGTCAACGGTCTCGGCGTTCAGGAGGCCGAGGTTCAGACCCAGGGATCCGACAACATCATTGTCAACATCCCCAAGGGCACGAACTCGCAGCAGGCTCGTGAGCAGGTCGGCACCACCGCTCAGCTGTACTTCCGGCCGGTCCTGACGCTCGGCCCCGGTGACCCCGCCGCTCAGCAGCCGCCGCCGGACGCGAACCCGACCCCGAGCGCCGGTGCGAGCGAGAGCCCGAGCCCTTCCGGGAGCGAGAAGCCGAAGGAGACCGCTTCCCCTTCGGGTGACAACGCCCCCAGTCCCTCGGAGACGACCCAGGGACGCCCCCTCACGGAGGACCTGAAGGCCGACGCGACGCCCACACCGACCGGCTCGGCCTCCGACAAGCCCAGCCCGTCCCCGAGCGAGCCCGCGACACCGCCCGCGGACCCCGCGACGGAGAAGCTCCAGGCCGACTTCGCGGCGCTGGACTGCACGAACGAGAAGGCCAGGGGCGCCCTCGGCGACAACGCGAAGCCGGATCAGCCGACGCTCGCCTGCGGTGAGAACGACGGCGTGTGGGAGAAGTACGTCCTCGGCCCCGCCGAGGTGGGCGGCAAGGACGTCGACGACGCCAACGCCACCATCAACCAGCAGACCGGCCAGTGGATCGTCCAGATGGACTTCACGGGCGGCGGCTCGAAGAAGTTCCAGGCGATCACCAGCAAGCTGTCGCAGCAGCAGGCCCCGCAGAACCAGTTCGCCATCGTCCTCGACGGCGAGGTCGTCTCGGCGCCCTCGGTGCGCCAGACGCTGAGCGCCAACGCCGAGATCTCCGGCAACTTCACCCAGGAGTCCGCGCAGGACCTGGGCAACATCCTGTCGTACGGCGCGCTGCCGCTCACCTTCCAGGAGGAGACCGTCACCACGGTCACCGCCGCGCTCGGCGGTGAGCAGCTGCACGCCGGTCTGATCGCGGGCGCCATCGGCCTCGCGCTGGTGATCATCTACCTGGTGCTCTACTACCGGGGTCTCGCGCTGATCGCCATCGTCAGCCTCCTGGCCTCGGCGGTCATGACGTACGCGATCATGACCCTGCTCGGACCGGGTATCGGCTTCGCCCTCAACCTCCCCGCGGTGTGTGGTGCGATCGTTGCGATCGGCATCACGGCAGACTCGTTCATCGTGTACTTCGAACGAATCCGTGACGAGATCAGAGAGGGCCGTACGCTGCGGCCCGCCGTCGAAAGGGCCTGGCCGCGCGCCCGGCGCACGATCCTGGTGTCCGACTTCGTGTCGTTCCTCGCCGCGGCCGTGCTGTTCACCGTCACCGTCGGCAAGGTGCAGGGCTTCGCGTTCACGCTCGGCCTCACCACGGTCCTCGACGTCGTCGTCGTCTTCTTCTTCACGAAGCCGGTCATGACCCTGGTCGCCCGCACGAAGTTCTTCTCGGGCGGTGGTTCCTGGTCCGGTCTCGACCCGAAGCGCCTCGGAGCGAAACCACCGTTGCGCCGCACACGCCGTATCGGCGCCCCCACCGACCCGAAGGAGGCGTGAGATGTCGCGACTCGGCGATCTCGGCGCGCGGCTCTACCGCGGCGAAGTCGGCTACGACTTCATCAAGAAGCGCATGTTTTGGTACGCGCTCTCGATCCTCATCACCATCACGGCCATCGCGGGCCTGGGGGTGCGGGGGCTCAACATGGGCATCGAGTTCAAGGGCGGTGCCGTCTTCACCACCCCCAAGACGAGCATCTCCGTGTCGGAGGCGCAGGAGCACGCGGAAGCCGCGTCCGGCCATGACGCGATCGTCCAGCAGCTCGGCAACGGCACCCTGCGTATCCAGGTCACCGAGCTGAACACGGCGCAGGCCGACAAGACGCAGACGCAGCTCGCCGAAGACCTGAACATCCCCAAGGAGAAGATCAACGCCGACCTGGTCGGGCCGAGCTGGGGCAAGCAGATCGCCAACAAGGCCTGGACGGGACTCGGGATCTTCATGATCCTGGTGGTGATCTATCTGGCGATCGCCTTCGAATGGAGAATGGCGGTCGCCGCGCTGATCGCCCTGATCCATGACCTCACGATCACGGTGGGTGTGTACGCGCTGGTCGGCTTCGAGGTCACACCGGGCACGGTGATCGGTCTGCTGACCATTCTCGGTTACTCCCTCTACGACACGGTCGTGGTCTTCGACAGCCTCAAGGAGGGGTCGAAGGACATCACCAAGCAGACGCGCTTCACCTACAGCGAGGTCGCCAACCGCAGCATCAACTCGACCCTGGTGCGTTCCATCAACACCACCGTGGTCGCGCTGCTGCCGGTCGCCGGTCTGCTCTTCATCGGTGGCGGATTCCTCGGCGCCGGCATGCTGAACGACATCTCGCTGTCGCTGTTCGTCGGCCTCGCCGCCGGTGCGTACTCGTCGATCTTCATCGCCACTCCGCTGGTCGCCGACCTCAAGGAGCGCGAGCCGCAGATGAAGGCGCTGAAGAAGCGCGTACTGGCCAAGCGGGCCGCCGCGGTGGCCAAGGGCGAGGCGGCCGAGTCGGCGCACGAGGGTGCCGACGGGCCGGGGGACGCCGAGCCGGACGACGGCGAGGGGCCGCACGACGCCCCGCCCGCAGCCGCCGCCGCGGTCGCGGGTCCCCGGAGCCACGGCGGACGTGGCCGGGGCCGTCCGTCGGGGAAGCGTCGATGACCGACGACAGCACGAGGGAACTGCTCCTCAGCCGGATCCGTGATGTGGCGGACCATCCGAAGCAGGGGGTGATGTTCAAGGACATCACCCCGCTGCTCGCGGATCCGAAGGCCTTCACGGCGCTCACCGACGCGCTCGCGGAGCTGGCCGTGCGGCACGGCGCCACGAAGATCGTCGGCCTGGAGGCGCGCGGCTTCATCCTGGCCGCGCCGGTCGCGGTCCGGGCCGGCATCGGCTTCATCCCCGTCCGCAAGGCGGGGAAGCTGCCCGGAGCGACGCTGTCGCAGACGTACGACCTGGAGTACGGCAGCGCCGAGCTGGAGGTCCACGCCGAGGACCTCCAGGAGGGCGACCGCGTCATCGTCATCGACGACGTGCTCGCCACCGGCGGCACCGCCGGCGCCTCGGTCGACCTGGTCCGCCGGGCCGGAGCCGACGTGGTGGCCGTGGCGGTCCTGCTGGAACTGGGCTTCCTCGGCGGCAGGGCCCGTCTGGAGCCGCACCTGCGGGACGCTCCGCTGGAGGCACTGATCCAGCTCTGACCTCGTCGGCGACGAACGACGAAATACGGTGAAAACGGACGCCCCGGGAATTCCACCCGGGGCGTCCGCGTTCTCCCTTTCATCGACCCGGAATCCCTCCATGCTCCCGCGCGGTCAACGGTCTCGTGAGCACCCGCGGCACGAGGTCGATACCATGGCCGTTCCGCACCTACCGGGGGACCCCGGAAACGCACGAGGAGCGCTCTTGCCAGACGAGGCCCAGCCACTCGCCGCCGCCCAGCCCGATCCGCACGCAGACCAGGCCACGGCGGCGCCTGCCCTGCCGCAGGACCAGGCGGACGGGTCGAGGACGGCTGCGCGGACGTCTGCCGAGCGGAACGGGTCCGGGCAGAGCGCCACCGAGCGGCAGGGGTCCGACCTCGATCGCTCCGGCCACGATCGCTCCGAGCGCAACGGGTCCGGCCCGAGCCGGGCATCCTCGAAGCCGGCCGACCCGGCCCCCGCCGCCGCGGCCCTGCCGGGCTCGCCCCCGAAGAGCCAGCTCCCGGTCCCCGTCACCGCGCCCAAGCCCCCGCCGGCCGCCCCCTCACGCTCCGGCGGCTCCTCCAACCGCGTACGTGCCCGGCTGGCCCGTCTCGGCGTGCAGCGCTCGTCGCCGTACAACCCGGTCCTCGAACCCCTGCTGCGGACCGTACGGAGCAACGATCCCAAGATCGACACCGCCGTCCTGCGCCAGATCGAGCGGGCCTACCAGGTCGCCGAGCGCTGGCACCGCGGCCAGAAGCGCAAGAGCGGCGACCCGTACATCACGCACCCCCTCGCCGTGACCACGATCCTCGCCGAACTCGGCATGGACCCGGCCACGCTCATGGCGGGGCTGCTGCACGACACGGTCGAGGACACCGAGTACGGCCTCGACACGCTCCGCAAGGACTTCGGCGACCAGGTCGCCCTCCTCGTCGACGGCGTCACCAAGCTCGACAAGGTCAAGTTCGGCGAGGCCGCCCAGGCCGAGACCGTACGCAAGATGGTCGTCGCCATGGCCAAGGACCCCCGCGTCCTGGTCATCAAGCTCGCCGACCGGCTGCACAACATGCGCACCATGCGCTATCTCAAGCGGGAGAAGCAGGAGAAGAAGGCCCGCGAGACGCTGGAGATCTACGCGCCGCTGGCCCACCGCCTGGGCATGAACACCATCAAGTGGGAGCTGGAGGACCTCGCCTTCGCGATCCTCTACCCCAAGATGTACGACGAGATCGTCCGGCTCGTCGCCGAGCGGGCGCCCAAGCGCGACGAGTATCTGGCCGTAGTGACCGACGAGGTCCAGTCCGATCTGCGCGCCGCCCGTATCAAGGCCACCGTCACCGGCAGGCCCAAGCACTACTACAGCGTCTACCAGAAGATGATCGTGCGAGGCCGCGACTTCGCCGAGATCTACGACCTGGTGGGTATCCGCGTCCTCGTCGACACGGTCCGCGACTGCTACGCGGCGCTCGGCACCGTCCACGCCCGGTGGAACCCGGTCCCCGGACGGTTCAAGGACTACATCGCGATGCCCAAGTTCAACATGTACCAGTCGCTGCACACGACGGTCATCGGGCCCAGCGGCAAGCCGGTCGAGCTCCAGATCCGTACGTTCGACATGCACCGCCGCGCCGAGTACGGCATCGCGGCGCACTGGAAGTACAAGCAGGAGGCCGTCGCCGGGGCGTCCAAGGTCCGTACCGACGTGCCCAGGAACGCGGGCAAGGGCGGCGGCCAGGACACCGTCAACGACATGGCGTGGCTGCGCCAGCTGCTCGACTGGCAGAAGGAGACCGAGGACCCCAGCGAGTTCCTGGAGTCCCTGCGCTTCGACCTGTCGCGCAACGAGGTCTTCGTCTTCACGCCCAAGGGCGATGTCATAGCGCTGCCCGCCGGGGCCACCCCCGTCGACTTCGCCTACGCCGTCCATACGGAGGTCGGCCACCGCACCATAGGGGCGCGGGTCAACGGACGGCTCGTCCCGCTCGAATCGACCCTCGACAACGGCGATCTCGTGGAGGTCTTCACCTCCAAGGCGTCGGGCGCCGGACCCTCGCGGGACTGGCTGGGCTTCGTCAAGTCGCCACGGGCCAGGAACAAGATCCGCGCCTGGTTCTCCAAGGAACGCCGCGACGAGGCGATCGAGCACGGCAAGGACGCCATCGCAAAGGCGATGCGCAAGCAGAACCTGCCGATCCAGCGGATCCTCACCGGCGACTCGCTCGTCACGCTCGCGCACGAGATGCGCTACCCCGACATCTCGTCCCTGTACGCGGCGATCGGCGAGGGCCATGTCGCCGCACAGGGCGTCGTACAGAAACTCGTCCAGGCGCTCGGCGGCGAGGAGGCGGCCAACGAGGACATCGCCGAGAGCGCGCCGCCCTCGCGCGGGCGCTCCAAGCGCCGCTCCAGCAGCGACCCCGGCGTGGTCGTCAAGGGCGTCGAGGACGTGTGGGTCAAGCTCGCCCGCTGCTGTACGCCGGTCCCGGGCGACCCGATCATCGGCTTCGTCACCCGCGGCAGCGGCGTCTCCGTACACCGCGCGGACTGCGTGAACGTCGACTCGCTGTCCCAGCAGCCGGAGCGGATCCTCGAAGTCGAGTGGGCGCCCACCCAGTCGTCCGTCTTCCTCGTCGCCATCCAGGTCGAGGCGCTCGACCGGTCCCGGCTGCTCTCCGACGTCACCCGCGTCCTGTCCGACCAGCACGTCAACATCCTGTCGGCGGCCGTGCAGACATCCCGCGACCGGGTGGCCACCTCGCGCTTCACCTTCGAGATGGGCGACCCGAAGCACCTCGGGCACGTGCTGAAGGCCGTACGGGGCGTGGAGGGCGTCTACGACGTCTACCGCGTCACGTCCGCCCGCAGACCGTAAGGCAGGTCGTACGACGACGGAGCGGGGCGGCGGGGGGTGGACCCCCC